>JAYTOS010000320.1:0-9353 GCA_043747705.1 Bacteroidota bacterium | reverse complement strand
TTTAAAATGTTCCTACCCGGTGTTACGATCTTATTTTCTTTCGTAACGATAAAAAAATTAGATCGCGGGCATTCACTAACTATCCCGTTCTGCTGATAGAGAATATCATCTGCACCTATTTCTTTTACCCATGGCTGTAACCAGATAGCCATCAGGTAATCAGTTGTTTTCACATGCGGCATCTGGCGTTGGTGCGGGTAGCTGGCCAGTATGTAGCCCTTTTCATTGATCTGGTCAGCAGGCGGTATCAGCGGTTGTTGTATAATAACCAGGTTCGGTGTTACAATCTGGTATCCATCCGACGAGCTTCCTCCTGAAAGCATCATCCGTATGCCTGAATGTGGTAGGTTATTTTTTTGTAGTAATTCGGAAATGATACTTTTCATTTCCCCTTTTAGTAACCCAATCGGTAAGCGCATTTCTTTGGCGGAATGAAAAAAGCGTTCCAGGTGATCATCCCAATACAGCGGCTTATTATTTGAAACCCGTAGAAAATCAAAAATGCCATACCCACGTTGCACACCCAAATCGCCTACCGGTAGCGCTGCTTCAGATAATGGAATAAAGCTGTTATTAGAAAAACAAATCAGGTTACTCATTTTTTACGATTGATCGGCATATAATAATGGGCAATCCCATAAATAAATTTCGGAAATACAATCGGGGAAGCTGAAACACATAGTTGCATTCGCATTTAAAAATACTACTTCCCGCATTTCATCAAAATTCTTCAACACTGTTTATAATCTTCCTCGTTCTTTCTTAACTTCCTCTTTCATTTTAACTGCTATGAGAAAAATCACCTTTTTATTATTGGCCGCATTCGCAGGCCTGAACACATTTGCCCAGCTTACACCTGGATGGTTGCGTTATTCAGCCATTTCGCCCGACGGCAAAACCATCGTCTTTACTTATAAAGGCGATTTATATCGTGTGCCTTCCGCCGGCGGTACGGCTACAGCACTCACCGTTCATGAAGCGCATGATTTTATGCCTGTATGGAGTCATGATGGTAAATCCATCGCATTTGCCAGCGACCGCTATGGCAATTTCGACATCTTTATCATGCCTGCCGAAGGTGGTGAAGCCAAACGGGTAACCTATCATTCCGCACAGGAATACCCGTACGAGTTTACCAATGATGATAAAAACATACTTTTTGGTTCGAGCCGTATGGACCTCGCCAGTAACCGCACTTTCCCTACCGGTTCACAACCGGAACTATATAAAGTTGCGGTAACCGGCGGAAAGGTGGAACAGGTATTAACTACCCCAGCAGAAGATGTGAAACTGAGTAAAAACGGCCAATACATCATTTATCACGATAAAAAAGGTGGAGAGAACACCTGGCGCAAACACCACACTTCTGCTATTGCCCGTGATATCTGGATCTACGACAGCAAAACCGGTACCCATAAAAAGATCACTTCTTTTGCCGGTGAAGACAGAACGCCTGTATTCACAGATAACGATAAGGCTTTTTATTACCTGAGTGAAGAAAGCGGTTCATTCAATGTACAGAAAATGGGTATTGACGGCGGCAAATCGCAGCAACTCACTTCTTATAAAAAACATCCGGTACGGTTTCTTAGTTCGTCTGCTGATGGTGTGCTTTGTTATAGTTACGATGGTGAACTCTATACACAGAAAGGTGCCGGTGAAGGCCAAAAGGTAAACATTACCATTTCGGCAGATGCCAAAAATAATAATGAAAAAATAGTGCCGGTAAGCGGCGGCGCCAGGGATGTAGCTGTTTCACCCAATGGGAAAGAAGTTGCTTTTATTTTCCGTGGCGAAGTATTTGTTACCAGTGTAGAAGGCGGGGTAACCAAACGCATTACCAATACACCTGAACAGGAAAGGCTGGTAAGTTTTTCTCCCGACGGCAAAACATTACTCTATGCATCAGAACGCGGTAATAGCTGGAAAATTTTTGAAACAAAAAAATTACGCGATGAAGAGCCGTATTTCTATGCCTCTACCGTATTAAAAGAAATACCGGTAATTGTGAATGAAAAAGAAAATTATCAACCCGTGTATTCACCAGATGGTAAAGAGATCGCATTCATAGAGAACCGCATGACATTGAAGATCTACAATATCGCATCCAAACAATCCCGCATATTGCTTACCGATAAAGAATTGTTTTCTATGGGCGATAACGACCAGTATTTTCAATGGAGTCCCGATAGCAAATGGATATTGTTTGATTATTCTGTTCCCGGCATTGCACCCGGTGAAGTAGGTATTATTGCCGCAGATGGCAAGGGCAAAGTAACCAACCTTACCGAAAGCGGCTTTAACGACAGCAGGCCTAAATGGATCATGGGTGGAAAAGCCATGCTCTGGTTCAGTAACCGCGATGGATTAAAAGGCGTTGCACAAAGCGGTGGCGCACAGAGCGATGCCTATGCCATGTTCTTCTCCCAGGATGCATTTGATAAATTCAACCTGAGCAAAGAAGATGCTGCCTTATTAAAAGAATCAGAAGATAATAAAGCCAAGGCGGATAGCTCTAAGAAAAAAGAGGTGAAGAAAGATAGTGTGATGATTGACTGGGATGGACTCACCATGCGTAAATCAAAACTCACCATTCACTCTTCTGCACTAAGTGATGCATTGGTAAGCAAAGATGGTGAAACACTTTATTACCTGGCGCGTTTTGAAAAAGGCAGTAACCTATGGACCACTAATCTCCGCACCAAAGAAACCAAAATGCTCGTGCCTTTAAATGCAGCCGGTGGTAGTATGGTTTGGGATAAGGATCAGAAAACTATTTTTCTTTCTGCCGATGGGGGTATTTCTAAAATAGATCCCACCAGTGGTAAACGGGATTTTATAACGATTAACGGTGAAATGACTTTGAACGTTGATGCCGAACGCAGGTTTATGTTTGAACATGTTTGGAGAAGGACAAAAGAAACTTTTTATACCACCAGTATGCACGGCGTAAACTGGGATAGCTATAAACCCGATTATGAAAAATATCTTCCCCATATCGGCAACAACTATGAGTTCTCAGAAATGCTTAGCGAGTTATTAGGCGAGTTAAATGTGAGTCATAGTGGTTCCAGTTATGCCAACATTATGCCTAATGGAGATGCTACCGCAGCACTCGGTGCATTCTATGATCAGAATTACAAAGGCAACGGGGTTAAGATTGAAGAAGTTATTAAAGATGGCCCGTTAGATAAAGCCGGATTAAATATAAAAGCCGGAATGATTGTTGAATCTATAGATGGCGAACCTGTTACGACCGATAAAGATCTTGCACAATACCTGAACCGCAAAGCCGGTAAAAATACTTTATTAATAGTGACTGATGGTGGTGCCAAAAAAGAACTCATTATAAAACCCATTACACTCGGTGAGGAAAATGCCTTGTTATACAAACGCTGGGTAAGAAAAAATCAGGATGAAGCAGACCGTTTAAGTAATGGCCAATTGGGCTATGTCCATATCCCCGGGATGAATGATGGTGCTTACCGTACAACCTATGAAGAAGTAATGGGTAAATACGCCAGCAGAAAAGGCATTATAATTGATACCCGTTTTAATGGTGGTGGTGATCTTGTTGCTGATCTTGCCATGTTCCTCAGCGGAAAAAAATTCATGGATTACACCACCGATACTCGCAGTAACGGTTATGAACCCAATTTCCGCTGGACCAAACCAAGTATCTCCATAGCCAATGAAGCTAACTATAGTGATGGCCATTGCTATGCGTATACTTACCAGGAATTAAAATTGGGAAAACTGGTTGGTATGCCCGTACCCGGCACCTGCACTTTTGCGGGATGGGAATCTTTGCAGGATAACAGTCTCCGTTGGGGGGTGCCCCCATTGGGCTGCAAATCCATGAACGGGCAATACTTAGAGAACCACCAGACCGTTCCTGATATACAACTGATGAATGAATATGAGGTGGTGATTAAAGGGAAGGACCAGCAGTTGGAAGCAGCAGTTGCAGCGTTGTTGAAAGAAATTAAATAAACATAGCCGGGTTAAGAGTTAGAAGTCTGGAGTTTTTATTTCATACTTCTAACTCCTGGCTCTAACTATTCTTCCGCCTTCTTACTATTCCTACCCACCGCATAATGCGGCTTCAGTTCTTTATAGATTTTCCCAAGTAACTCATTTCCTGATTCGAAGGCATTTTTGGAATTCTGAAAATAGGCCCGGGTCTGTTTCATGATTTCATGGCCAATAACCAGTTTGGCATCTTCCAGTTTGGTTTTTACCTGTTCCAGCTCCAGCAAAAGTTCGCCATACTGGCCATAGAGATGCACATAGTTGTTACATTCCGTTACATCAATAAACGTGGGAACTGTATTAGGATTTTTACGCATGTACTGAACAGCTTTTTCCACAAACTCCTGCCGCTTGGTATTCAGTTTAAACATACTCCTCCGCTCGCTCGGCTTCAGTTTTATATTCTTGGGAATCATATTACTTACGGCAGCAATATTCTGTTTAATAGACATTAACTCTGACCCGATAAAGCTTCGGAAGGAAGACATAGCGTTAGTTTTATTGCATAACGCTTATTCGAATTAGAAAATTGCTTATTAAATGGATTTTTTCCGGTCGGGCCGCTCCCAGCGACCTGAACGGTAAAAATACTGCTGCAGATCTGCCATAATAAAATATAGGATCTTCCGACATCATTCTCCAAACCCTTAGAAAAGCATACGCATCCCCTCTATTAAATTATTGAGTTAACCCTATTCTTATTATCTTGGTTATCAGTTCAATTGCCGCCACATGAGACGATTATGGAGCCTCTATCTCCGGTTAATGGGGTGGACCTTAAAAGGTTCTTTCCCCTATCATTTAAAAAAATGCGTGGTCATTGTGGGCCCGCATACCAGCAGTTGGGATTTTATCTTTGGCCTCGCCTTCAGAAGTAAACTCCGCCTCACAAACGCTAAATATCTTGGAAAAGCCGAACTGTTCAAAGGCCCGTTCGGGTTCATCTTCCGTAAGCTTGGCGGTTTCCCGGTAGAACGCACAGAACACCATAATATGGTTGACGAAGTAGTGCAGCTTTTTAATTCCCAAGCGTCGTTTGTATTGGTGCTTTCGCCGGAAGGGACCCGCAAAAAAGTAGAACGATTACGCACCGGCTTCTACCATATCGCCAAAAAAGCAGGTTTACCTATTGTAATGACGGGCCTTGACTTTGCAAAAAAGCAAGCTTCTCTCTCTGAACCTTTCTATCCAACCGATAATGAGGCTGCGGACTTTCAGCATATCTATGAATTTTATCAAAACATAAAAGGTAAGGTACCAGAGCAAGGCATGGCACACCTTCTTACAACACCTTCTTAAACTGTATTTATGACAATCCGGTACCCAACCATTATTGATAAGTTCTGCGAGTTTGAGTCTGCCCATCCCAACAAGCTGTTTCTGGCTGACCCGGTAAAAGGTATATATCAAACCTTTACCTGGCAGGAAGCAGGGAGCCAGGTAAGGCTTATGGCTGCTGCTTTGCAGCAGATGGGACTAGGCAAAAATGATAAAGTAGCCATCCTCAGTAAAAACTGTGCGCACTGGATAATGACCGATCTGGCCATTGCCATGGCAGGTTGCATTTCAGTGCCTTTGTATCCCAATATTACTGCCGATGCCCTGCATGAAATCATCATACATAGCGAAAGCAAAGCCATATTTATTGGTAAGTTAGATAACCCGGATGAGTTACGAAAAGGTGTGCCGGATGAATTAATGAGGATTACTTTTCCTTTTTATCCCAATATTGATTGCCTCAACTGGAACGACCTAATTACCAACCAGCAAGGCATTACCGGTAAGCCGGATATTGATGCCCTGTCATTAGCCTGTATCGTATATACCTCCGGAACCACCGGCCAGCCCAAAGGTGTAATGCATACTTTTCATGCAGTGGGTTTTGCCGTTAATTCCTTTTTAGTAAGCTATCCGGATATCAAAGAAGAAATCTTTTTTTCTTATCTCCCGCTTTGCCATGTAGCCGAAAGGATGCTGGTAGAATGTGGTGCAATCTTTACCGGCAGCACAGTATATTTTGTAGAATCAATGGATACGTTTCCGAAAAATTTAGCAGATACCAAACCCACTGTCTTTCTTGCGGTACCACGCATCTGGGAAAAGATGCAGGAAGGCCTGCTGAAAAAAATGCCACAGCAAAAATTAGATCGCTTATTATCCATACCTGTTGTTTCGCGGCTTATCAAACGAACCATTCGAAAGAAAATGGGACTCAATAATGCACGTTTTGTTTTCACAGGTGCATCTCCTATCAATCCGGCTTTGTTGCGGTGGTTTGCGCGGCTGGGTATTATTATACAGGAAGCCTATGGCATGACAGAGAATGTAGCACTTTCACATTCCAACCGAAAAGGTGCGGTACGTTTCGGAACCGTTGGCCAGGCTTACCAGGGTGTTGAGGTTCGTTTGGGAAAAGATAATGAAGTACAGGTGAAAAGCGATGCCAGTATGATCGGCTATTACAAAGAACCTGTTTTAACAGCCGACTGTTTTGAAGATGGTTTTTTACGAACAGGCGATGAGGGTGCCATAGACGCAGAAGGGTATCTCACCATAACCGGGCGTATAAAGGACCAGTTTAAAACAAGCAAAGGTAAATACATTATGCCCGCCCTTATAGAAAGTAAATTATTGCAAAGCCCTTTCGCTGCGCAGGTTTGCGTAATAGGCTCCGGCATGCCCAGTGCGATGGCTTTATGTACCTTATCAGAAACAGGAAAACAACAGGTGCGGGCAATTCTTACTAAGAATTTACAAGAGGTATTAACGGATGTAAATAATGGATTGGAGCAACATGAGCGCTTATCTAAAATAATCATCCTGCCCGAAGAATGGACTGTTGCCAACGGAATGCTTACGCCCACCTTAAAGATCAAACGAAAAATGATTGATGCTGCTTTTGACGGGCTTTATGAAACATGGAGCCGCGCTAATGATTCAATACTTTTTGTATAAAAGGATTAACCTTTCTTAAAATCATCGTTACTTATTTAATGAGTGTGATAGAGCCACTCATTACTGCTTTTCCATTTTTAGGGTTGATCACATAATAATAAGTACCAATGGGCAACGGCTTACCATCAAGGGTGCCATCCCATGGCGTTTGATAACCCACCGATCTGAAAACAGTTTGCCCGCTCCTGGCAAAAACCTCAACCACACATCCCGGGTAACTATCCAGGTATTGAATGATCCAGGTATCGTTGATGCCATCCCCATTAGGAGAAAAGGCGTTGGGGACGACTGGTCCGAGTAATACTTTTATAAAAATAGAACCGGTTACTGAACAGTTTCCCCTACCCGTTAACTGAAGCTGGTAAGTTATATCATTCAATGGAGTAGTAATAGGATAGGCAATCGTTGCCGTATCTAAATATAAGTTAGGCGTCCAGTTAAACAGGGGGTTACTGGCATAAAATACCGGATGCAACTGCGTATTGCCACCTTGTAAAACAAAAAGGCTCTTGAGCAATGAAAGATGTGGATACGGATTTACGGTTATGGATTGCATAGCCGTATCACTTATACAACCTTTTGCATCATTAATAAATAAGCGGATGGTAAAAGTTCCGGAGTCTGCAAACTGCCTGTAGGGATTTTGCAGGATAGATGTATTACCCTGGGCAAGGTCCCAGTGCCATGATTGTATGGAACCTGTATATCCATTACTTGCATCTGTAAAATGAATCGTATCGGCCATGCAGATTTCTGCAACGGGAAAACGAAAAGCTGCATTTGGCCTTGGATAAACAGTAGTAAGCTGTTGCTGTAATGAATCGGTACAACCATCTTTTGATGCTATTTTTAACTGAACCGTATATGGCCCCAAAGCTGTATACGTATGAACCGGATTTTTTAAAAGAGAAATGGCGGGGTCGTTTTGATCACCAAAATTCCAGGCATAGGTAAACAGGCTTTCAGAATGATCGCCGATAGTTGATGAATCGGTAAACAATCCTTTTCCAAGAGGCAAACAAACATCGGGCATACCAAACTTTACCATGGGCAGGTAATGCACGTTAAGGTTCTGAACAACGTAAGTACTCCGGCACCCGCTATCCGTCATAACACGTAAACTGGCTGTATAATTACTAGCTGATATATATTTTTTTGTAAAAGAAATTGAATCCCTTTTATTTATAGTAGTACCATTTCCAAAATCCCAATACCGGTTTAGTATCTTACCGAATTGGGCAACCGATGAATCGGTAAAAAGTATTTCATTCCGTTCGCAAACAGGTGAACCTATACCCCATCTGGCAACAGGTGAAGGCCAGGTAGTTATATTCTGTATGGCTGAATCACTGCAGCCTTTGGTACTGGTGTATGAATATTTTATTGGATAGGTATTGGGTGTTACCAACGCTGGCGTAAATAAACCTGATGCATTTACGCCTTGCCCTGAATACACAAATGTTCCGGCCACGCCTCCTGTTTCTTTTGCCTGTATTATTTGCCTTGCTGTAGTATCATTACAAATACCCGGTATAGTGGCAAAGGATACTTTAGGACTTTGGTAAAGCGTAATAATATGGGTTACAGAATCTGCACAAACAGAAGAGTTACCCGAGCGGGCAATCATTTTAACAGCCAGTTTTTTAGTAACGGGGGTTTGAAAATCACGATATAAATAATTATACAGCTTTCCATAAACCGGGTTCTCATCCAGGCTATCAATAGAAATGTTCCAGAAAATTTCTGACCGGGCTACGTTACCAAAATCTACAGTAGAAAAATCCTGCAATTGAACTGCCCTGTTGCTGCATAATCGGGTAGAATCCAGTACAACAAAAGCCGCATGGGGTTTTGACCCGTTTACTGTAAAACTTTTTGTTAGGCTGTCTATGCATCCATCCGCGGAGGTTACCGTTTCTTTTACCTGGTAATTACTGGAAAATTTATATTGTATTGAGGGATTAGTAATAGCAGATGATAATGGGTTGGGATATTTATTGGCTGGAACCACCGGTAAAGCAGAAGCGGCATCAAAATTCCATGCGTATGTTTTTGGCAGGGAGCCATCTGCCAAACGGGTAGTATCGGTAAACAAAGCAGAGGCATCATTCAAACATACTTCGGGTAAAATAAAACCCACTTTAGGTAAGGGATGAATTGTCAACACTTTCTTAATTGTATCACTCTTACAACCCAGGCTCGATTGTACCGCCAGCTGTACCGCATAATCCCCCCAGGAAGCATACACTTCAGTAAACATTTTTTTATCGGTAACATCGCGTACTGTACCATTTCCCAGTATCCAGTACCAATGGGTAAGTGTATCTAAACCGTTTTTTGAACTGTCTGTAAATGTTACTGCATTT
>JAYTOS010000319.1:0-6986 GCA_043747705.1 Bacteroidota bacterium | reverse complement strand
GTTAAAAGGGTTGAAGAGGTTAAAAGGGTTAAAAAGGTTGAGCGCAATGTTTAACTTCTTTAACCCTTTTAACCTTTTTAACCCATAACATTCACCCCTCTTTAACGCTTCTTTTACCTGTGTTACCGCTTGTTTAACTATTTTTGATGATATTGAAACTTATGAAAAAGCTAATAATATTTGGTTTCGCTGTTAGTTGTGCGGCTGGTACTGTATCGGCACAGAGCAAAAAAATTGTGGTGGATAAGATTGTAGGCCAGGTTGGTGATAAGATCATCCTGCGTTCAGATATTATGAATTCGCTTGCTGATCTGAAAAGGCAAGCACAGGGTCAGGAAAATGTGGTACTGCCGAGTGAGTGCCAGATATTGGAAGGCCAGTTAATCCGTAAGGCATTATTGTTGCAGGCACAAAAGGATTCTTTAAAGGTTAGTGAAGATGATATTGATGCCTCATTGGATAATCGTATCAGGTCGTATATCCAGTCTTATGGATCTAAAGAGATTCTTGAGGAGATCGCTGGAAAAACGGTTTACCAGATAAAGGAAGATTTTAAGGAAAGTTTTCGCGAACAAAAACTTTCCGATCAGATGCAGAGTAAAATCGTAGATGGTATCAAGATCACCCCAACAGAAGTGAAAGCGTATTACGGGAAAATTAACAAAGACAGTTTGCCGTTTTATGAAAGTGAGATTGAAGTAAGCCAGATCATTATTCATCCAAAAGCGAATAAAGATGTGGAAGAATATATTGCCAAACAGTTATACGATTATAAGAAGCAGGTAGAAAACGGTGGCGGTGGCAAGAAATTTGACCAGCTGGCGAAATTATACAGCGAAGATCCCGCAGTGAAAGAAAATGGCGGTCAATATACCCTGAACAGAAATGAAAAAACATGGGACCCCGCTTTCTTAGCCGGTGCATTCCGCTTGAAAGAAGGACAAATATCATCTGTGATCAAATCAAAATTTGGTTTACACATTATTTTGATGGTTAGCCGTTCCGGTGATGAAGCAGTGGTAAAACATATTCTGCGTATTCCTCCCGTAACAGATGATGAGATCACGGAAGCAAAGCATTTACTGGATTCTGTCCGTAAAAAAGTACTCGATGGCTCCTTAACTTTTGGTGCAGCAGTAAATAAGTTCAGTGATGATGAGAACAGTAAATTCAGTGCAGGTTCCGTATCATCGGGTCGTGATGGATCTACTTTTGTAAATATTGACCAGTTGGATAAAGACATGGTAAAACCCCTAAGCATCTTAAAGCCCGGTGAATATTCTGAACCGCAGGTATATGTAGATGAGCGAGGAAGAAAAGTGGTACGTTTAATCTATTTAAAAAACAGGACTGCCCCGCACCGCGAAAACCTGAAAGAAGATTATAACCGAATTGCATCAAGGGCATTGGAAGAAAAGAAAAATGCGGCACTTGAAAAATGGTTCAGAGAGCATATACCAACCTACTATGTAAGTATCGACAAGGATTTTGCTAACTGTACCGGCCTGGACGAATGGCGCCATGCAGCAGACCTGGCTGAAAAAACAAGAAATTAAAAATATATCCAAGGATAATAAAAATCCCGCATCCGAAACTGCGGGATTTTTTATGTCCCAACTAATATTCTTTTACAATAGAAAACGGGGATAAACTTACCCGGTAAAAATTGTACAGCTGTGACGTAAAAACCGGCAAATTAAAAATATCCCCTTCCCCGATTGTTAATGAAATACAAAAGTTAATAAAATTTGGAAAATTGAATGTATGTACATACATTCGTGTTGTGAAATTAGAGCAGGCCATACAAAGTACCAAATTCAAGAACGAAGTGCATAAGGCAGGATTAAATATACTGTATACGGCCTGGTGGCTTAAAACAGTGATGAGCAAGGAGCTAAAAGAATTCGGTTTAACACATGAGCAGTACAATGTATTGCGTATTCTGAAAGGAAAATACCCCGAACAAATGTGTGTAAGGGATATTGCCTGCCGGATGATTGAAAAAAGCTCTAACGTGCCGAGAATCATTGACAGGCTGGAAATAAAGAAATTAGTAAAACGGTCAACCTCTGCCCTCGATAAAAGGGAAACGGTGATCACATTAACACAAAGCGGGATAACGATTCTGGAGGCAAGCACAATAATTGTAAATAAAGCAATGGATGGGTTGATGGAAATCAATAACCAGGAAGCAACCACACTTAACCAGTTACTGGAAAAAGTGAGAGCTGCCGAAGGATAACAAAAGGAATTATTTTTTTGAATAAATACGTGTATATACACATAATAAATAATAAGCAGCCTAATTTATGAAAACGATATTACATAAAGCAAACAGCAGGGGACATGCCAGCTTTGGCTGGCTTAACAGCTACCATAGTTTCAGTTTTGGTAATTATCATAACCCGGAACGGATACATTTTGGCGCATTGAGGGTATTGAATGATGATTCAGTGCAACAAGGCATGGGATTTTCAAAACATCCGCATGAGAATATGGAAATTGTATCTATTCCATTGTATGGCGACCTGCACCATAAAGACAGTACCGGCCGGGATGAGATCATCCGTCAGCATGATGTACAGATCATGAGTGCCGGCAGTGGCATTGCGCATAGTGAAACAAATGCGAACAATGATAAGGAAGTTAAATTTTTGCAACTATGGGTTTTGCCTAAAGAAAAAGATATTGAACCACGCTACGAACAAAAAACATTCAGGCCGGAAGACAGGCTGAACAAAGTATTAACTGTGGTAGCGCCCGATGATGAAAAGGCTGTTCGCATTAACCAGGATGCATGGTTTTCTTTAGCGAATGTTTCCAAAGGTTTTAACACTACCTATCAGATTCACAAAGAAGGCAATGGTGTATATGCATTTATCCTTAACGGAAATGTAACCATCAATGACCAGGCCCTGGAGTCGCGTGATGGATTTGGCATTTGGGAAACAGGTACCATTACCCTACAAGCCGATACTGATGCGGAAATATTATTGATTGATGTACCCATGAAAATACAAGGAGTGTAATTATGAACACAAACAGAACCATCAAAAGTATTTTATATGCCCAGCCAATGGATATGGGTGGAATGCCCATCAGGCAACCATTTCCTTCAAGGAAGGCAGAACAGATAGATCCGTTTTTATTACTTCACCACGCCGATATTAAAGTACTAACGCATGTTGATACCAAACATGCAGGCGTGGGCCCGCATCCGCACCGTGGGTTTTCGCCGGTGAGTTTTATTTTCAAAGGTGGCGTACACCATCGTGACAGCCGTGGCAATGATAATGTAATATATGCAGGCGGTACCCAATGGATGAACGCCGGCATGGGTGTAATACACAGCGAAAGGCCACCGGATAATATTCACGAAACCGGCGGAAGGCAGGAGCTGATACAATTGTGGGTAAATACGCCCGCTAAACATAAAATGGATATCCCCGTGTATCATCCGTTAACTGCAGAAGAAACGCCGGTTGTAAAAACAGCAGACGCATTTACAACCGTACATGTGATAGCTGGTAAACTGAATGATGTGGAAGGTCCTATCAAACCCCTGTCGCCCGTAAATACGTTTACAGCTGAGATGAAAAATGGGGCAAAATTTTTCTTCGGTATTCCATCTACCCATAATGCTTTTATTTATATCATGGATGGAAAAGTGCAGGTAACCGGTGATGGTGAAGTTGATGGAAAATACGTAGCTGTATTTAATAATGATGGTGAAGGTTTTGAACTGGAAGCTTTGGAAGATACACATGTATTTATCGGAACGGGTGAACCATTGAACGAACCGGTAGCCTCTCACGGCCCTTTTGTTATGAACAACCAAACAGAATTAATGGAAGCATTCCGGGATTACCAGCAAGGTAAGATGGGCGTTCTGATTGAAGAATAATAAATAACCACGTCATAAAATTTAAAACCTAAAAATCAACTAAAATGGCAACCTACAAAATTGATGCAGCACATAGCGACATCACCTTCAAAGTAAAACACCTGATGATCACCAATGTGACAGGTAACTTCACCAAATTTGATGCAACAATGGAAAGCGAAGCCGCTGATTTCAGCGATGCGAAAATCTCTTTTGAAGCAGATACAGACAGTATTTCAACCAATAATGAACAACGCGATGGCCACCTGAAAAGTGATGATTTTTTCGCAGCCGATAAATTTCCAAAACTCGGTTTCGTTTCAACATCATTCAAAAAAACGAGCGATAGCGAATACGTGTTGACAGGTGATTTAACGATCCGCGGTGTAAGTAAGCCGGTACAACTGGCTGTTGAATATGGCGGAACGATGACTGATCCTTATGGCCAGGTAAAATCAGGCTTTGAGATTGATGGCAAGATCAACCGTAAAGATTTCGGTTTAACGTGGAGTGCTATAACAGAAGCCGGCGGTGTAATGGTAAGTGATGAGGTGAAACTGCACCTTGCTGTACAAATGATCAAACAGGCATAGAGAATATCGAACAAGGAATGTTGAATGTAGACTTGTTTCCCGCTTCATCATTTCTTGTTCGGCATTCAACAAGGTTACACTTATTTTATAACAATCTATATAAAGCACATGAAGCATATTAAAAACATCCCCATTTATTTATTGGCACTCATTTATTTAGTGTTTGGTTCTAACTATTTCCTGCATTTTTTAACTATGCCGCCTATGGCGGGCAATGCCGGTAATTTTGTAGGCGTATTATTTACAACTAATTTTCTTTTGGTAGTTAAGGTTTTGGAAATTGGTTTAGCATTGTTACTATTATTGCCAAAAACAAGGGCACTCGCTTTATTGCTCATCGCGCCAATTACTATCAACATCTTATTGTTTGATTTATTGATTGCCCATCAACCCGGAATCGGTATTCTGATGATCCTGTTAAATGGAGTAGCCATTATTCAAAACAAAGAAAAATACGCAGGTATTGTAAGAGAGAGGGTAGCTTTAAGTAAAGTTTAAAAAATGACAACAGCCAGCATTGCTTCAACACATTACCGTGTAAAACTTCAGAACGGACGACATGAATTTTTGGCAGATGAACCAAAGGATATCGGTGGAGAAGATACAGGCCCCGCACCGGATGAATTGTTAGAAGCCTCACTGGCCAGTTGCACAGCCATTACCTTACGCATGTATGCCGACCGGAAAAACTGGCCGGTAGCAGAGATCATGGTTACGGTAATACTGGAAAGAAAGGATAATAAAACAATTTTCTCCAGGGAAATCGTACTAAACGGAACGGTTGATGAAGGGCAACGCCAGCGGCTGTTAGAGATTGCAAAAGCCTGTCCTGTATCGAAAACATTATTAGGTGAGATAGAGATCAACAGTCATATTTCATCATAAACAAAGCAACGCACTATGCAATATATTATACACCCTGCCGGTGAAAGAGGAACGAAAGATATCGGCTGGCTACAGAGTAAATTTTCATTCAGTTTTTCATCGTACCAGAACCCAGTAAAGAAAAATTTCGGCCTGCTGCATACATTTAACGATGACCTGGTAAAAACGGGTGGCGGTTTTGGTTTACATCCACACATGAACATGGAAATCATCAGCATCATGTTGCAGGGTAAGATGAATCATAAAGACATGATGGGTTATATGGAAGTAGTTGAAAAAGACTGGGTACAGATCATGAGTGCCGGAACGGGTTTGCGGCATGAAGAACACAATGTGGGGGAAGAAGATGTGCGGTTCCTGCAAATATGGGTAGAGCCTAAGCTGGATAACATCAACCCCCGCTACCAAAAAAGATATTTCCCGGAAGAGAAACGGAAAAACAAATTACAGGTTATCGTTAGTAATGAGGAAGGGATTGATCACTGCTGGATTAACCAGAATGCCCAACTAAGCCTCGGATTTTTCGAAAATAAAAAAACGATAGAATATAAAATGAACCCGGTAAATAAATGCATTTATTTGTTTGTTTTGGACGGTAGTTTATCAGTAGCGGGTCAAACAGTTAATAAAAGAGATGCCATTGGCGTTTGGGATACTGATACAATTCATATCAATATTGAACAGGAAGCCCGGTTTGTTGTTATAGAAGTACCTATTAATCATTAATCATTACTGCAGAAAATATCTGACAGTGTAAACAGAACAGAAAATGAACATAGAAATTATATCAGGTAGCCCGAGAAAAGAGAGTGCCTCGCACAGGGAAGCCCTGTTTTTACAAAAATACCTGGCCGAAAAAACCAGTCATTCCGTAAATATCATTGACGTACGCGACTGGAACCTGCCCTTGTTACAACAGGTATTTACCAGTGTAGAAAAGACCCCCGATGCCTATAAGCCTTTAGCCGAAAGAATGTTTGCAGCACAGGCCTTCCTATTGGTAACGCCGGAATATAACGGAAGCTATTCACCTGCGTTACAAAACCTGATGGATCATTTTCCTAAACAAAGTCATAAAGCTTTTGGCATTGTTACTGCCTCTCCCGGACCCATGGGTGGAATGAGGGCCAGTCAGCAATTATTATTATTAATACCTGCCCTGTTTGGCGTAGCATCCCCTCATATGCTGGTTACACCTATGGTAGATAAGAAATTTGATGCCCAGGGTAACTTAACCGATGCCGGCTTCGAAAAGGCCATAGAGACATTTACCAATGAATTTCTCTGGTTGGCAGAAACCCTGCAACCCGAAATTTCACCGGTGTACAATTAACTTTAAAAAATCTGGCGGAGTTGTACCTTCGCCACTTTCTTTTAATAACCATCATGAGCGACGACATCAAACACGAATGTGGGCTGGCCTATATTCGATTGAGAAAGCCTTTCTCTTATTACCTGCAAAAGCACGGATCTGTAACGTATGGCCTTAATAAGCTGTACCTGTTAATGGAAAAACAGCATAACCGCGGGCAGGATGGTGCAGGAATAGCCACTGTAAAACTAAATACAGAACCCGGCAACCCCTTTCTTCACAGGATGCGCAGCAGTGCCCAGCAACCCATTGC
>JAYTOS010000318.1:0-4075 GCA_043747705.1 Bacteroidota bacterium | reverse complement strand
CCCATAGGTGCTTTAACGCAAATGGGCAGTATCCGTTTGGGTAAGCGTACTGAAAACCGGTATCCGTTAATTAAAGAGTTTGTGCCATTGGCCGAATTGGATAATATCGCTTTCGGCGGATGGGATGTGTATTCAGATAATGTTTACCAGGCCGCAATGAATGCCAAAGTATTGGAACCGGGCTTATTAGAATCCATCAAACCCGAGCTCGAAGCAATTGTTCCGATGAAAGCGGTATTTGATAAATCGTATGTAAAGAACCTCGACGGCAAACATATTAAACAGGCAGCAACCAAATATGATCTGGCTTTAGCTGTAATGGATGATATCGAAAACTTCCGCGATGCGAATGATTGTAACCGGGTGGTAATTGTTTGGTGCGGTTCTACCGAAAAATACATTGAAGAATCTGCGGTGCACCTAAGTATCGAATCGTTTGAAGAAGGATTGAAAAATAACGATCCTGCCATTGCACCCAGTATGATTTATGCATATGCCGCACTTAAACTGGGCGTTCCTTTTGCAAACGGTGCACCCAACCTTACCTGCGATATCCCTGCATTGATACAATTGGCAAAAGAAACAGGCACCCCTATTGGCGGTAAAGATTTTAAAACAGGGCAAACCCTGATGAAAACCATACTGGCACCGGGTTTACATGCACGTGCCCTGGGTATTCGCGGATGGTTCTCTACCAATATCCTGGGTAACAGGGATGGCCTGGTATTAGACGATCCGGATAATTTTAAAACAAAAGAAGTTTCTAAACTGAGTGTACTCGATGATATACTCCGGCCGGATATTAACCCTGAGTTGTATGGTGACCTCTATCATAAAGTACGAATCAATTATTATCCGCCCCATGGCGATAATAAAGAGAGCTGGGATAATATTGACATCTTCGGTTGGTTAGGATATTCTATGCAGATCAAGATCAATTTTCTTTGCCGCGATTCGATCCTGGCAGCACCGATTGTTTTAGACCTGGCATTGTTCATGGACCTTGCCAAGCGTGCAAATATGAGCGGCATCCAGGAATGGTTATCATTCTATTTCAAATCGCCGCAAACGGCACCGGGGTTACGACCTGAGCATGACATCTTCAAACAGCTGATCAAACTGCAGAATACTTTACGGCATATGATGGGTGAAGACCTGATTACGCATTTGGGATTGGATTATTACCAGGACCTGGTGGAAGCTTTATGATAAAACTTCACAAATTATTTGCGGGCTGCCTGGGTATCGGATATCTAAAAGGCGGTGGCACAATAGCTGCGATAGTATGCTGCGCAGGCTGGTATTATATCCAGCCGGGCGGATACTTCAACACCCAGCTGATGATTACGATAACCGTGATCATCCTGTTCATGGGAATATGGTCGGCCGGTATAGTTGAGCGGGATTGGGGCAAAGACAGCAGCCGTGTAGTGATTGATGAAGTAGCGGGTATGTGCATCAGCCTGTTATTTGTACCGGTAACGCTTACATATTTGATTACGGGATTATTGCTGTTCCGTTTTTTTGATATCCTGAAACCATTACTCATCCGCAAAACAGAATCACTGCCCGGCGGGTGGGGTGTAATGATGGACGATGTGCTTGCCGGTATATATACCAATATACTGTTGCAGTTAATAATATATTGTAAAGTTTTGTAACCAATGGCCACATTCATCAAAGCGCAGGCTGCATCCTTAACTGCAACAGTGGTTGATTTTGCTGTTACCATTATATTGAAAGAGTGGGTTCATTGCTGGTATTTACTGGCAAGTGTATTGGGCACATTAAGCGGAGGTATTGTAAATTTTACAATGAACAGGAGATGGGTGTTCAGTGCAAGGGATAAAAAAATTCATTTTCAGGCAATCAAATACCTGCTGGTATGGATAGGCAACCTGGTATTGGTTTCAGCAGGGGTATTTATTTTAACAAATTATGGTGGCATCAGCTACCTGGTATCAAAAATTACCGTATCTCTTATAGTAGGCATATTGTATAATTATGTGCTTCAAAAAAGATTCGTTTTTAAATAAGGAATAATGAAAAGTAAAAAAATAAAAGGAACCCTTGTTGGTTTATTACTGTTAGCAGGGTTGGTACATGGCTTCACACAAACTGTGATACAGGGTGTGGTTACAGATATAATCAATAAACAACCCTTGCAATATGTAAGCGTTGTTTTAAAAGGTGGCCGGGGAACGGTTACCGATAGCCTGGGAAGATTTACATTACGGTCATCCGGAAATATTGCCATCGTACAGGTTACCTATGTTGGGTATAAAACAATTTTAAAGAATATCGTACCCGGCACTACACAAACGCTCAATTTTGAGCTTGAAACAGACCCCAAATCAGTTAACAATGTAACTGTAACCACTAATAAAAAGGCATCCTACCGTAATAAGGGAAACCCCGCTGTTGAACTGATCAAGCGTGTTATCGAAAACAAGCCTATCAACAGAACAGAGCATTACGATTATGTACAGTACGATCAATATGAAAAATTAGAACTTTCGTTAAGTAATGTTTCTGACAAACTCACCAACTCCAAGTTGCTTAAAAAGTACCAGTTCATGTTCGAGAACAAGGATACAAGCAAGCTGGAGGGTAAATCATTACTCCCTGTTTACCTGGAAGAAACCCTGTCGAAAAAATATTTCCGTAAGAGCCCGGAAAAAACCAAGACAATCGTGGTGGGCGAAAAAAGAGTAAACTTTGGTGAATATGTTGATGTACCCGGGGTAAGCAGTTACCTGAACCGCTTGTACATGGATATTGATATTTATGATAATGATATTCCGCTGTTCACTTACCAGTTTTTAAGTCCGATTGCAGATCTTGCCCCTACTTTTTACATGTTCTATATTAAGGATACGATTACAGATGCCAGCGGGCAGAAGCTGATTAAACTATATTTCACACCGCGTAACACAAATGATTTATTATTCAGGGGTAATATGTATATAACCCTCGATGGAAATTATGCGGTACAGAAAATGAATATGTTCCTGAGTAAGAATGCCAACCTGAACTTTGTACGTGAACTGCATATTGATCTTGACTTTGAAAAAAGCGAAGATGGCCGTTATCATCTGAGCAAAACAAATACCATGGCAGATGCGGGCGTAACCAAAGGGGCGGGTAGTGGCTTTTTTGGGGAGCGAACAGTATCCTATAAAAACTTTGCTATCAATAAAAAAATGCCGGATAGCCTGTATGCCGGCCTTGCATTAGTTAAAGCAGAGCAGGTAGACCAACATCCTGATACGTATTGGCAACAAAACAGGCATGATACATTAACCAAAGCAGAATCAAAAGTATATACCAATATAGACAGCCTGGAGAAAATGCCTTCATTCAGAAGAACATTGGCCATTGCAACGTTTCTGTTTTCAGGCTATACTTCTTTGGGGCCATTCGACCTGGGTCCTGCTGCTGCTTTTTACAGTTTCAACCCGATTGAAGGTTTTAAGTTACGGTTGGGGGGAAGAACCACACCCAAGCTGAGCAAGCGTATTTTTTTTGAAGGATATGGTGCGTATGGTTTTAAAGATGACAGATGGAAATATTTCCTGAGTACAACCTATTCTTTAAATAATAAATCTATTTATACATACCCCCTCAACTTTATCCGCGCCAGCTATCAATACGATACCAAAATACCCGGGCAGGAATTACAGTTTGTATCGGAGGATAATTTCCTCTTATCTTTTAAAAGAGGCAAAAATGACAAATGGCTTTACAACAGGAATTTAAAACTGGAATATGTGCATGAATTACCCAGTCATCTTTCCTATACCCTTGGTTTCAAAAATTGGAAGCAGGAACCGGCCGGATCTATTGTATATTCAAAACTGGTGAATGGTAACAATATCAACATTACGAACCTGATCACCAGTGAGTTTTCAGCCGAATTGCGCTGGGCACCTAATGAACAGTTTTATCAGGGAAAGGTATTCCGCATTCCCATCATTAATAAATATCCCATTTTTACACTTCGTTTTATCGCTGGTGTAAAAGGGCTTTTGAATAGCGAATACAATTATCAGAATATCAACTTCCGGTTCGAGAA
>JAYTOS010000317.1:0-1157 GCA_043747705.1 Bacteroidota bacterium | reverse complement strand
TTACATCAAAATCATACCTGCTAACTGCACTCATACTTAGAGCAGTTTTACTATTTAAATATAAATCTTCCAAAATAGCAGTAGTACCTGCAGGTGCTTCAAATGCATCAAATTTAAATTCTAATTGATAGTCTTTATTTCGCATACTTCCCATCTGATAGAAAATAGTATCTGTTTCCAAAACAGGTTTTCTTCTTTCAATGGCGATGGTTTTTGCATCTCTTAAAATTGAAAAATTCTCTGCAAAGTTTGGTGCCTTGTACATATCCTCCTTATTGGTTTCATTACTAAACCTATCATCAAATGTTGACAGCACGCCATCATTTATAGAAACCGTAGCATCTGCATTTTTTGCAAATAAATTGGCCCTTAGCTGGCTTTGCTGATATGCCGGACGGTACAATGTAATATTACTGCCGGCTACTTTATTTGATTCTTTAAAACTGATATTGCCTGTATAATCCACCATAAATGCCGACCCTGATTGAATATCTCCAGAACTGTTGATACCACTAGAACCAATACCGCTTTCAACTGTTTTGTCGTAACTGCTGGTGCCACTATTCCATAACATACTTACCCAACCTCCCACAGCACTGGTACCCGTAACATTTGCATCCCATAAATAATATTTATCCGGCACTAATGCATTGGCGGCATTTAATTTAACGCTATGAAAATTTAGTGCAGATGGATAAGGGTTTGACCATACATTAAATGTTTGTGCACCTACCACATAACTTCCTGTACCGGCCATTGCCAAGGGAGTTGCACCATTAGTTGTAACATTTATATTACCAGTTGTTCGCAAGGTAGTTGCTGTTATTGCTGCAGCAGTACCTTGGCTAAGATTTACCGACCGATCGCCTCTTACAAATAGGAAATAACCGGGTTGATCTGTAATTACACCCTGATTTAAACCTATACCCGTACCACTTGTATTAGATGGAACGCCGTTCCATCCAGTTGAAACAAGGTAATAGATAGAAGAACGATTGGTATTATTTTGATCATAATTACCCAAATTATTGCCATTTGAAACATGGGTTCCAAATCCAGGATTTGGATCAGCCAATGTACCCAATGGATAAGATCTTGCACCCTCCTGCCAGTTATTAAAAATAGTAGGTGTTGGTACCGTACTTGATTTAATTGGA
>JAYTOS010000316.1:0-18072 GCA_043747705.1 Bacteroidota bacterium | reverse complement strand
CGACTGTTAAAAATTTCGCGATTGGTCATATCTATGTCAAAGAAAAAAATACATACATAAGGGCGGATTCTTTTCCTTCCTCTGATTATACCCTCTGGCTCGGCAACCGGAAAGGCCCGGGACGCATTAGTTCTACAACAGAAGACCTGTTGAAATGGGACCAGGCATTGTATACAGAAATTTTAATTAGTCAGGAAGCTTTGCAACAGGCTTTTACCCCCATGCTTTTAAAAGATGGTACAATATCGAACTATGGTTTTGGCTGGAATATCATTCCCAACAATCCGGCTGGCAGGATTGTTTGGCACGATGGCGATAATCCGGGTTACAAAACACAGATCATGCGTTACCTTGAAAAAAAAATGACCTTGATTATCCTCTGCAACAACGCGTCGGACCAATTCAATACTATCATCAAACAAATACATACCATCCTTACAAATCAATAACTGAAATACCATGTTAAAACAAATCTGTTTACTCTTGCTGGTAATTCCGGGTTTTATCCACGCACAGGATTATCATAAGATCCATGCAAAAGCCATTATGGTTGATTCGCATAACGATATCCTCACTGCTTGCATTGAAAAAAAAGTGAGTATGGATAATGACCTCAAAGGCCGGACCCATTCTGATCTCAAACGTTTTAAAGAAGGCGGTGTCGATGTACAGATATTTTCTGTGTGGTGCGATGGCAACCAGCCCAATCCCAATGCATGGGCTAACCGGGAGATGGATACGTTAGATGCGGTGATAAAAAGAAATCCTGATAAGATCACCCTTGTAAGAAATTCGAGAGAATTAAAGAAAGCCGTAAAACAAGGAAAGCTGGCAGCCATGTTTGGCGTAGAAGGTGGTCACATGATAGAAGATAATATTGATAACCTGAATAAAATGTATGAACGCGGCACCAGGTATATGACACTTACCTGGAACAATTCCACTGCCTGGGCCACATCTGCCATGGCTGAAACAACCAAAAAAGATAGCCTGGCCAAAACACATAAAGGCCTTACCGATTTTGGTAAACAGATAGTAAAAAGAATGAATGAACTGGGTATGATGGTGGATGTATCGCATGTTGGGGAACAAACATTTTGGGATGTAATCAATACCACGAGCAAACCCGTTATCGCTTCACATAGCAATGCATATACTTTATGCCCCATTTTCCGGAACCTGAAAGATGATCAGATAATTGCTATCGCAAAAAATGGCGGTGTGATTGACCTTAATTTTTATGCAGGCTTTGTAGATAGCACTTATAGGAGTAAAGAAATAAAATTTGCGCTTTCACATGCCAAAGAACTTGACTCATTAAAGAAGGCCGGCGTTCAGCAAGATTATGCGCTTACATTGATTTCTGAAAAATATGCATCTGAAGTACAAGCCTCCAAGCCACTGATGAGCATGTTACTTAACCACCTGGATTATA
This sequence comes from Bacteroidota bacterium, assembly GCA_043747705.1. Classification (GTDB taxonomy): domain Bacteria; phylum Bacteroidota; class Bacteroidia; order Chitinophagales; family Chitinophagaceae; genus Sediminibacterium. The sequence continues at coordinate 16,637 of JAYTOS010000316.1, read as the reverse complement.
TTGTAAAACTGATTGGGGTTGACCATGTAGGACTGGGTTCTGATTTTGATGGTATCAGTGTAGCGCCGCAGCAACTGGATGATGTAACCAGCTACCCCCTCATCACCAAAGCATTACTGGAAAGAGGATATAGTAAGAAAGATGTTACGAAAATCTTAGGCGGTAATATATTAAGGGTATTGAAGGCAAATGAGAATTAGGTTTTAAAGTTTTATTATTAATGAGCACTAAAACAAAACAATTACTCATCAAATTCATCATCTATGTAATCCTTGGCTTTGCCGCTGCGTTTTTTTGGCATAAGATGAAGAGCACTTAATACCCTGCGAGAACGAAGGGGGTTTCGCAGAGAAAAAATATCAATAACGACCATCAAATAGATACCATGAGAAAATTACTGCTGCTGATGTTACTGCCATTGCAGTTACCCGCGCAAAACATTCCGTTCAAATCCTTCAAAAGTTATCCTTTTCCTACAGAATTGTGCGCTGCTGCCAAGGGCTCCAAAATTGCCTGGGCCATGGATGAACTGGGGGTACGTAATGTATATGTAGCGGAAGGACCTGCATTTTCGCCAAAGAAAGTTACCAACTTTACAAAAAACGATGCCCAGGAATTAACCAGTCTTTCGATTTCTGAAGATGACAAATGGGTGGTTTTTGTGCGGGGTGGCGATCATGGTGCCAATTATGATGGTGGCCTGCCTATTAATGCAGCCAATGAAACCAACCCTTTTAAAGTGCAGGTGAGCAGTGTGCCATTTGCAGGAGGTGATACCAAATTTTTATCAGAAGGCGATGCACCCGAAATTTCACGGGATAGTAAAACCGTCGCATTCATGAAAGGCGGGCAGGTATTTACAGTGCCTATTGACGGATCCACTGCTGCCAAAAGTCTTTTTACCACCAGAGGTACCGCCGGCTCTTTGGAATGGAGTCCGAATGGATCATCTTTGTTATTTATAGCTAATCGCGGAGACCATTCCATCATCGGTATTTATACCAATGCTACATCCCCTATTAAATGGATAGCCGCTTCTTTTTATCGTGATAATTCCGCACATTGGTCGCCCGATGGTAATCAAATTGTTTTTGTAAGAAGACCTGGCGCAGGCGGAGCACCCGATTCTTTATTAGGCAGAAAGCACCAGCCATGGAGCATTTATACAGCTGATATCGCTACCAATAAAGAAACCCTTTTATGGAAAGCACCAGCTATTTTGCGCGGTTCTGTTCCTACCACACATGGCGGCACCAATTTGCATTGGGCAGCCAATAACCGTATCGTATTTCTTTCTTACCAGGATGGATGGCCACATTTGTATTCTGTATTTGCTAATGGTAGCACTCCCTTATTACTTACACCGGGCAATTTTATGTGTGAACACATCACACTCAGCAGTGATAAAAAATATTTGACATTCAGTGCCAACGCCGGCAGTGATCCATTGGATATTGAAAGAAGGCATGCCGTAAAAGTAAGTGTTGATAAGGCTGATATGCAGGTTCTCACGCCCGGCACAGGACTTGAATGGACACCTTTATTAACCGGTGATGGAAATACCGCCGTTTTCATCAGTGCCACAGCCCAGCAAAGCCCTTTGCCTGCTATAATGAAATTAAATGGAGGAACGATTCAGCTATTAGGCAAAGAACTGGTACCAGCTGATTTTCCGAAAGACAAACTTGTCACACCCAAGCAGGTAATATTCAAAGCAGCGGATGGTGTTACTGTGCATGCACAACTGTTCATGCCGGAAGGTGGTGCCGGTAAAAAACCAGCCATTGTATACGTACATGGCGGCCCGTCAAGACAAATGTTATTGGGTTGGAATTATTCTGATTATTATGCCAATGCCTATGCTTCCAATCAATACCTGGCGAGCCAGGGTTTTGTGGTATTATCTGTTAATTATCGTTTGGGTATTGGTTATGGATATGAGTTTCACCAGGCTGCCAAAGGTGGGGCAGCCGGCGGTGCAGAATATCAGGATATACAGGCTGCAGGTAAATGGTTGCAGCAGCAATCATTTGTTGATGCCAATAAGATTGGTATTTATGGTGGATCCTATGGCGGTTATTTAACGGCAATGGCCTTATCAAGAGATTCCAAAATGTTTGCTGCTGGTGTAGACATTCATGGTGTGCATGATTGGGGTACACAGGCTGCACTTACAACAGCCGGCGAGAAATATGAAAAAGCACCCGATTATGCATTGGCATTAAAAACGGCCTGGAACGCTTCGCCTGTTTCGTCCATCAAAACATGGAAATCACCTGTATTAATTATTCATGCTGATGACGATAGAAATGTTCGTTTCAACCAAAGCGTGGACCTAATTAACCGTTTGGAAAAACAAGGTGTATCTTATGAAACCTTAATGATAGTAGATGATACCCACCACTGGATGAACTGGAATAACGCAGTGAAAGTGTATGGGGCGGTGGGGGAGTATTTTGGAAGAAAGTTGAAATGAGTCGATAGAAGACCATAGATGATAGCAAATGTTCCATAGCAAAACTTATTAATAATAAGCAATTACCCAAATGGAAGCCTACCACCCACACTTTGAAAAGAAAAACTTTAAACAACAGCATTTAGAAAATGAATAATTTTCCCTTCATGAAAAAGCTATTTATTATCATTATTGGGTTCCTCCCTTTACAATTACTGGCGCAATCCTTTACCAAACAGGAAATCAGTAACTGGCAGCAGCAGGCTCAACAGGTAAGCATCATCCGCGATAACTGGGGTATACCGCATGTTTACGGAAAATCTGATGCAGATGCTGTTTTCGGTTTATTATATGCCCAGTGCGAAGATGATTTTAAGCGGGTAGAGATGAATTATGTTGAGAAACTTGGCAGGTTATCAGAAGTGAACGGAGAGAAAGACCTGTACAACGACCTGCAGATACGAATGATCATTGATTCCGCGGATGCCATCAAAGATTTTCAGAATAGTTCCTCTTGGTTAAAAAAACTATTACAGGCCTATGCAGATGGCATCAATTATTATCTCTATAAGCATCCCAAAGTAAAGCCTGCACTGCTTACCCGCTTTCAACCCTGGTACCCTTTGTTATGGACCGACGGAAGTATTGGCGCCATTGATGTAGCAGACATTACTGTTGCAGAACTGAAAAATTTTTACTCAGGTGAACCGGCTGTCACTGCTGCTGTTGCCCATAAAGAAGATATTGATGCTTTACCCGGCGGATCCAATGGCTTTGCCATTGCACCTGCTAAAACAGTATCGGGTAATGCCATTTTATACATCAATCCGCATGTAACATTTTATTTCCGGCCAGAAGTGGCTGTACAAAGCGAAGAAGGCCTGCACGCCTACGGTGCCGTTACCTGGGGACAGTTTTTTGTGTACCAGGGTTTTAATGAACACTGTGGATGGATGCATACGTCCAGTTATAGTGATGTGGCGGATGCTTACATAGAAAAAGTAAGTAAACAAAACAATGAACTGGTATATGCGTATGATAAAAAATTCAAACCGGTTACCCAAAAGCAGATCACTTTAAAATACCTCTTGAACGGGAGCCTGTTAACCAAAACTATCACAACTTATTACACCCACCATGGCCCCGTAATGGCTAAACGCAATGGAAACTGGATAAGCGTTCGGGCCAATAACCGCTCTGTCAAAGGCATCATACAATCATGGGAACGTACCAAAGCAAAGGGTTTTGATGATTTTAAAAAAAGCATGGAGCTGTTAGCTAACACTTCCAACAATACTGTTTATGCAGACGACAAAGGAAACATTGCATACTGGCATGGTAACTTTATGCCGAAAAGGGATGCAAAATACAATTGGTCGAAACCCGTAGATGGCAGCACCAGTGCCACTGAATGGAACGGCTTACACAGTTTGAATGAATTGATACAGGTGCATAACCCGGCTACCGGTTGGATACAAAACTGCAACTCTACACCATTTACTGTATCCGGAAGCAGCAGTCCCAGGAAAGAGAATTTCCCTGTATATATGGCACCTAACGGAGAAAATTTCAGGGGTATCAATGCGGCAAAAATATTAAGTACTACGAATCAATATACGATTGATAAAGTAATCGCATCTGGCTACGATTCGCATCTTGCCGCATTTGATGTATTGCTACCGGCCTTATTCAAAGCGTATGAAAGTGAGAGAAAAAATTCAGCCTATCAATCACTTGACGCTGCCATTAAACTACTTGTAAACTGGAACAGAAATTCATCTGAAACATCCATAGCCACAACCGTAGCCATTGAATGGGCACAAAAAATATGGCCTATGATTATAAAAGGTACCGGCCCCGATGATACCCCGGATCAGGTAGAAAAAACAAAACGTTTTGCAGCAACCGCTTCACCAGCTATTTTATTAAAGCCCTTGGCAACAGCCCTCGAAGACCTGACTAAAAAATTCGGAAGCTGGCAAAAACCCTGGGGAGAACTCAATCGTTACCAGCGGTTAAGCGGCGATCTTACGGAAAAATTTGATGATACGAAACCGAGTCTGCCTGATGGTTTTGCTGCTTCTACCTGGGGTTGCCTGCCTTCATTTGTAAGCAGAACCTATGCCGGTACCAACCTTAGGTATGGTTACAATGGTAATAGTTTTATTTGTGCGATAGAATTTGGTAAAAAGATACAAGCGAAATCATTATTAGCTGGTGGTGAAAGTGGCGATATCAATTCTAAACATTTTGGCGACCAGGCATTAATGTACACCAAGGGAACTTTTAAAGAAGTGCTTTTTTATAAGGATGATGTATTGAAACATGCAGAAAAAAACTATCATCCCGGTGAATAGATGGGTTGTTGGCAGGCGATCATATATGTTCGGAAGATTATGTTTTCACGCAAAGACGCTTAAGATGCAAAGTCGCAAAGATATACATAGCGTCTTATCTTTTTTCTTTGCGGCTTTGCGTCAATATCTTCCACACACCCATGGTCTGGCGACCAACAACGGCGAGAAAAATTATCGCCGGAGAGTGTAACGGGAACTCCTATTAATTCAAAGATTTTCTCTAAATCAATCTTTCAATTAGTGAAAGTTTTTATTTCATCTTACATCTTTATATTGACCTGGTAATAATGGATTTATTTAGTTCCCAAACACAAAGGGTTTTGCCATTACTCAATGCTACAGATTTCATATAACTACCTTTTACTGTTAAAAGTGTTGTATTTTTTTTAATATCAATGAGCTTTGTATTTTCTCCCTCCTGATAGGAAATGAGCAAAAGATCTTTTTTTGTATCAGAACTAATACTGCAATTTCTTCCGGTAGCAACTATGCTTTCATTTTCTCCGGGTACACAAGTGTAAATGGTGCCCTGCCGCTGCCAGCTTGTATGTATAATATTCTTATTATCAAAAACCAGTCCTCCTCCATCCATTGGGCAACCATTCAATTTCCAGGTTCCCGTTCCAAGTTTCTGCGCAGATCCAAATGATCTTCCCTTATCAGCGGAATTGATTACATAAAGATCCCTTGACCCTCCCAGCCAGTTCCTGAACATGATCGCAACATTACCATTCTTGACGGCAATACTGGGTTTACAACATTCACATACATGGCTGTCTGGAGAAGTATACACTAAAGCGTTTTTTGTCCATACACTCCCCTGAGCCGGGAAAGTTGAAAAATAAATATTATTCATTTTGTCCTTCCTGATATCGAGCCATACTGCATAAAAATTATCATGGTTATCTGCTGCAATGCTCATTAAGCCTTCCGGCGCGGAAGATTTTACATCATTAATCAGCCCTTTATTAGTCCATTTTTTATTGGCATGGTTTAATTGAAACCCATGAATATCCCCGGATTTATCCATAGCGGTAATAATGGTGGAATGAAGCGAACTTGCTATTTGCGGCCCTCTTGCCATACCTAAATGCATGCCGGCAATATGGCCAACAAACACAGGGTTTGAAAAAGAATTTCCCTGATCCGCAGATGTTGCGCAAAAAATACTGTCACTCCTGCCAAAAACAAGTCTGATGATACCTGTATTATCAACACTTAACTGTGGCTGGGTTCCGGAAGCTAATATTTTTTCTTCCGGGGCTTTCCAGGAGAACAGGAGAAAAACAGTTACCGGAAAAATGATCTTGAAAAATGGTTTCATATGCTTCAAATAATTTTATAAGAATAAATATACCCTGTTTATAAGATTTTATCAGTAAGTAATGGTAATGCCTGCACCTAAGCCCATGTCGCTGTCATAATGACCCGACAATGAAAAATACTTGGTAACAATATACCTCAACCCAGCCATATATTCTTTATCGGTATTCACCATGATGCCAAAACGTAAACGACTTGTAACGGGTATTCCTTCCCTGCTTACCTGAAAACGGATTTTTCCATCGCCATCAACTCTCGCATCGGCAATAAGCAGCATTGGCAGAGTGTACGCAATACCCGCTACTACTGTTTTACGGTTGTTTTTATTACTTACCTGACCAAACATGTTTTTTTCGTCGCTACCGAATATGTTTTTTTCATTCGGGTTAAAATCTTTCGAGTGATAATCAAACCCAATATAAGGATACAGCCATTGATTCCTGCCCAGGTACCTGCCTATCATCGTTTCACTTTCATACCCTTCCATTTTACTCATTCCCAAATGCCACAGTGTACTTACTTTCCAACGGGTTTGCGCAAACATAGCTTCGCCATCGGTACCGTTACTTTCCAGGCCAACCTTTGCCATAAAATGAAACCTGCGGTCATCGCTGAATAATTTGCGTTGTGCGTATTGCGGATTCGGGATTTCGGGGTTAGACGGCGAATTTTCGTAGCTGAAAACCCTGCCCATACCGCTCATCATGTGGTAAAGGATATGGCAATGAAAAAACCAATCACCACTTTCAGTAGCCGCAAATTCAAGCGTATCCCTTTCCATTGGCATAATATCTATGATGTTTTTCATCGGCGCGTTTTCTCCCTGTCCATTCAAAACCCTGAAATCATGGCCATGCAGGTGCATGGGATGCCGCATCATACTGTTATTGAAAATGATGAGGCGTACATTTTCTCCTTTTTTAATTAAAATTTTGTCTGATTCCGATACGGTTTTATTGTCTAATGTCCATACATACCGGTTCATGTTTCCTGTTAGATCAAATTTCAATTCTTTGAGCGGGCCAGCGGGTAAGGTTGTTTTTCCGGGCGAACGCAACATCCCGTAATTCAGTGTTACCAGATCCGAATTATTGTTGTCCATATCCATACCTGCCATGCTATGGTTACCCTGGTTCATCTGCATGTCTTTTGCATTCATTTTCGTCTTGCTATCCATTTTCATTCCCTGCATCTGGTCTGCTTTCGCGGTATCATCAGGGTTTTCGGGGCCTGTTATTTCGGGATACATCACTGTGTTCATATCCATCACCTGGTTACGCATTTCCATACCTTCCATTTCAACCATGTTACCTTTCATGTCCATCATCTCATTCATCATCTTCATGCCCGCGAAATACTTCAGCTTCGGCAATTTTACGGCAGGTACTTTTTCTCCACGTCCCAACCAAAGAGAAGCAGATTTGGTACGGTCTTCCGGTGTTACCAGGAATTCATAGCTTTTATTTGCCGGAATAGTTACTACCACATCATACGTTTCTGATACCGCAATAATTAACCTGTCTACTTCTACAGGTTCTACATCATTACCATCTGTAGCCACTACAGTAATCTTACCACCCGCATAAGTAAGCCAGAAATAGGATGATGCTCCTCCATTTGCAATCCGCAGCCTAACCTTATCCCCTGCTTTAAACTGTGGTTGTTCATTTTGGTTTTTACCGTTGATAAGGAATTTATCATAAAACACATCACTTACATCCATTGCATTCATGCGCTTCCATTCATTGGTAAGTTTCGTTTTTAAATGACCTGTTTTTATTGCCTCCGCATAACTTTGTGTAGTTCCTTTTTTGATAGCAAACCAATCAGTGGCATTATGAAGGCTTCTATGAATTTCCTCAGGTTTCATATCCGCCCATTCACTTAATACCACCGGTATAGTTGGTATATCCCATTCCTTTCTTTTGTTCATGATAAAAGCACCATACATACCAATCTGCTCCTGTAGCCCGGTATGGCTATGGTACCAATGTGTACCATGCTGGATGATAGGGAATTTATAAAGATGGGTTGTGTGAGGCTTAATGGGCATCTGGGTAAGATTAGGTACGCCATCGTAGCGATTCGGCAGGAAAAGCCCATGCCAATGCAGCGAAGTTTCTTCATTCAATTCATTGTGCACATATATCTCTGCTGTATCTCCCTCGGTAAAAGTAAGTGTAGGCATAGGGATACTTCCATTCACCGCAATGGCGCGTTTGGATTTTCCTGAAAAATTCACCAGGGTATCTGCAATGTATAAGTCGTAACGTACAGTACGTGGTGGTATATTATTGGCGATGGTCTTTATTTTCTCCGGCTTCGCCTTTGGCATTGCCATATCACTCATTTTCATCCCGTTTATATCATTCATTTTCATCCCACCCATGTTAGTCATCTTTTTAGAACTGTCTTTCCCAAGCATTTGCATATCCTCCATATTCATACTGCCATTATCATGCATAGTCATTTTTTTTTCTTTCGCAGCATCTTTTGACATTTGCATTTCACCGGTTTTTTTTATGGCGGGTTTCGCTGTAACCCTGGGTTTTTCTTTTACCAGTTTCATTCCGCATTTAGGACAATTACCTGGTTTTACGGCATGTATTTCCGGATGCATTACGCAGGTATATGTTACAGGCTCCGCCTGTTTATTATTCTCTTTTTTAGACATATCCATACCTTTCATATCCTGTGCAGATAAAAAAAAGCATATTGCTAAACTTAAAATTGTTAATGTGATTTGTTTCATAAATATTTTTATTTTTTTACCCTTAACATACTTGCATTTATGGCTACTACAATTGTACTCACTGTCATTAGAACCGCACCGGCTGCCGGACTTAATAAAATTCCCTGCTTATACAAAACTCCTGCTGCTAATGGCAGTGCCACAATATTATAGCCTGTTGCCCAAATTAAATTTTGAATCATTTTCCGGTAAGTAGCTTTACCAAACAGAATCAGGCTCACAATATCTTTCGGGTTACTGTTTACCAAAATTATGCCTGCTGTTTCTGCCGCAATATCGCTACCGCTGCCAACAGCAATACCTACATCCGCCTGGGCCAAAGCAGGTGCATCATTTACGCCATCACCAGTCATTGCTACAAATTCACCTTTGTTTTGCAGCTCTTTTATTTTCTCTAATTTCTGATGAGGTAATACTTCAGCAATAAAACTATCCATACCTAATGTTTCGCTTACTGTTTTGGCTACCGCATTGTTATCGCCCGTAAGCAAAATTGATTTGATGTGGTTTTGTTGCAGGATTTTAATAGCTTCTGCTGATTCAGGCCGTATTTCATCAGATAATGCAATGTATCCTGCCAGTACATTATTCAGGATCACAAATACAACCGTTTCTGTATCATTAGCTGTAAAACCATCCGGAATGGAAATATTATTTTCCTTTAAATAACCGGGGCTTACCACCATTATTTTTTTACCTTCTATACTGGCTTCAACACCTTTACCTGTAATGGCATTAAAACTTTCAGTTACCGGAATAACGATTGATAACGCCTTTGCCTTTTGCAGGATTCCCGTTGCTATAGGGTGCTCTGATTTTTGTTCTAATGCGGCTGCCAAACGAATAATTTCATTTTCATTCAGTTCTTTTTGGAGGGATATAATTTTTGATACTTCAAATTTCCCCATAGTAAGTGTACCCGTCTTATCAAATACAATGGTGGTTATTTTCCTTGCATTTTCAAATGCTGTACGGTTCTTTATCAGTAAGCCATTTTTTGCCGATAAGGCTGTTGATTTTGCAACCACCAATGGTACTGCTAATCCTAAAGCATGGGGGCAACAGATTACAATTACTGTAACCATCCGCTCCATAGCAAATGCCAGAGACTGGCCAGTGAAAAACCAATATAAAAATGTAACAATGCCTGACATCAATGCAATAATGGTTAACCATTTGGCAGCCTTGTCTGCAAGCAACTGGGTTTGTGATTTTGATTTTTGCGCATCATCAACCAATTTTATCACCTGCGAGAGATAAGAATCTTTTGCGGCATGTGATACGGTAACTTTAATAGAACCATTGCCATTGATAGCACCTGCTATTACTTTGTCGTCTTTACCTTTTTGTACCGGCTTCGACTCACCGGTTAACATAGATTCATTCAAATAACTTTCGCCTTCCAGTATTATCCCATCGGCAGCTACTTTTTCGCCGGGCTTTACCAGGATGATATCGTTCTCTTTTAATGTGTCTGTTTTTACATCATGAACCATATCAGGCATTACCATGTGCGCATCAGCTGGCATTAGCTGAACCAGCAATGCTAATTCATTGGAGGCACCTGCAACGGATTTCATTTCTATCCAGTGTCCTAACAGCATGATAAGTATCAGGGTTGCCAGTTCCCAAAAAAAGTCCATCCCCTTTAAACCAAATACAATCGCTACACTGTATATATAAGCTACTGTTATGGCAAATCCAATCAGGAACATCATACCCGGGTTCTTTGTTTTTACCTCATCTGCCAATCCCTTTAAAAAAGGCCAGCCGCCATAAAAGAATACCAGGGATGACAAGCCAAATAAAATATAAAGAGAACCGGTAAATTGCCAGTTTACACCAATAAATTGCTGTATCATGCCCGACAGCAGCATGATGGGGATTGTAAGCGCCAGGACGACATAAAACCGTTTTTTAAAATCTGCTATCATCATGGCATGGTGGTTATGGCCTTCCATACCCATTGATGGATTATTCTCGTGCTGCATAGCTCCATGATTCATTTTAGAATGATCCATTGTTGCCATTGTAGCAGGGGTTTCGGTATGCTGAGAATGTTCCATTTTTTCCAATTAAATGTGATTAAAATAGTTTTTGCCTTTTCTGTTCAGAATTACTAAGCCGTGGAAACTTAAAAGATAAACAAGTAACGGCAGTATCATAAATTGCAATACCGGAGTTATACCCACATTCACTATTGGAATAATTAGCATTGAATCGGCGTATGCCCAGGTGCCTAATGATACATGGCGGAGTTCCGATAAAATGGCACCTGTTGCACCAATTAAAATTAAAATCACAATCCGCTGCCATTTCATATCCTTTATCCAAATAGGGTTTTTAAATATAAAGCCAAGACCCAGGTAAAGAAGTAAAACCATTATAGCATCAGCGAGTGAGGCTAACGCACAAAATGCTACATGGCCTGCAGCAAAAGAAGTTGCTTTATAAAACGGTATTTGAGCTACTTCCCACGAAAAGTTCAGCAGGAATGCGAGAATAGTTGTGATAAAAATAAATTTTCGGAACGCTTTCCTACCTATAGATTTATTTAATAAATGAAAATATAATATGACTGCTAAAATCAAAGCAATCACGGGAAATAAAAAAATTATAGGGTTTATACTGTTCATCTGTTTAAGAATTACCGATGCAATGCATATTCATTTTTTTTGCGCAGCCTGAATACACAACCACTATTATAAATCAGCTATTATTTGCAGCATTCTTTCTTTCGAATAAAAATTGCCTTGAAGATTTTGATTATTATTTTCTTTAGTTTACCCATTTTTTTAATTTTTAACCGAAATACTATCCATAGCCTGCCGGGCCCAATTAATAAGTACTATTTTGTCTTCTTTCCTGAGTTTCGCATTTGAATGCATCCATGTATAAGATAACAAAGGCATTTCCCCGTCCTGAACCTGGCTGCCGATTGCTTTTAATTTGCTTAGTTGCCTCCTTATTGAATACGAACCAAAATCACTAAAATTCAGTTGCTTCTTACCATTCTGAACATGATTGTTTAATAACCATCCAACAGGTTCCAAATTAGCATACCATGGATAATTTGTATGGTTACTATGACAATCGTAACAGCTTGTTTGCAATAACGCCTGAATATTTACAGGAACGGTTATGCTATTTTTAATATCCGTTGGTAATGCCTGCCCGCTTGTATTGCGGGCAGGCCGTATTAACTGAACTGCCAATAAAACAACCAGTGTTACCCATCCTGCTTTTTTAGCCTGGCGTAGATGCATTATTTTATTGTTTCTTTTACAGAACCACAGGTTGGCATTTTAGTACCCAAATAAGGATTGCTGATATCTTTTGTTTCACTAATCCAAATGGCACCTTTATTACTATTGTACATAGGGCAATAATCCTGGTAAAGAGTTTGTCCGCTGCCAAATGCTTTCACAAGATCATAGATATCTTTGCTCAGCATGGCAAAATGTTCGCGCTGGTGCTCAACCTTATCTCCATTCATCCCTATATGCTCCGCATGTTCCTTCGCATCAGTTGAAATATCTACGTATGTTTTCTTTTGTTCAGCAGTCAGAGACGATTCATCGAATTTGGCAAATGCTTCCGACAGTTTCTTAGCACCCATGGCAGCATCTTTTCCATCGTCTTTGGCCAAAGCATTTTTTATGTGTAAATAGTGTTCAACAATACCTTTACTGGGGTTGTTGTTATTGACAGGTATTGCAGTTGCAACAGTTGTTGTGTTGTTACTTTTTTTATCTGTTGAAGTGATATTACTGTTACAGGCAGCGAAGGCAGTTATAACTGTAATAGCTATTATAAGCGTTTTCATTTTGTATAGTTTAATTGTAAAAAATAGATACAGGTTACAGTGTGGCTGCTACTTTTCCGCAGGTAAGCATGGCATTTCCATAGTAAGGGTTTTTGATAGCCTGCTGGCTGCTTAACCAGGAAGCCTTCTTCATAGGGCAATACTGCTGGTACACAGGGTCGGCAGAAAGCTTCACTACTTTGGCCAGTGCAAACATATTATCAGAAAAAGGTGCGAAAAATTGCCTTTGGTATTTAAGGTCTTTATTTTCAGAAATATGGCTGGCATCTTTCAATAATGGATCGCGGTTGGCATCGGCAACCACTTTCGTGTCAACATTACTGATAGCCTTTATAAATTCTTCTGCCTTTACCGATGCTGCATTGGCATTACTACTTACCAGCGCATCTTTAATTTCATAATATAGCGACAGTAATTGCGAGGGGGTTGTTTTTGAGTTGTCTTGTGCAAAAGTGTTGTGAATAACCATTGTTGAAAACAGGGTAATCAGAAAAAATAACTTTTTCATTTTTTATAGATTTGAGGTTAGAAAGAAATAATTAAACGCATGGCATAGCCATGAAGTATTCAATATTTACCTCAAATCATATCTGAAAACGCTGGATGGCTATAAGAATATTTCGGGGCGGGGGATGAAAATGGCAGGCAATATACTCCTTCGAAATACATGTAACCTGGTTATAAACGGGTAGGGCAAATAATGAATGTATGCTATATACCGGTGTATTAATAACAGTTATGCTATGGTCAATATTTTTGTCGGCTATTTGTAATGTAACAACTTTGCCTTTACAACAATCGTCCTTACCGGTTCCTGCTTTTTTAGCATGATGGTTACTTTTATTCCCTTCGGCACCGTGTATATGTTTTTTCCCATCTTTATGTATATGTACCGAGGCCTTTGCTTCTTCTTTTTTATGATGCGTTGTATTAAAGCCCATATCCAACCCAACCGAACAGGCAAATCCTACCATAGTATTCAGTGCGAATACCACCAGCAGAAAAGCCGCTTTACATTGTATGAATCTGTTTATTTGCATTCTTTGTAGTGTAAAAGTAAAGCTATTCGGAGCTCTAAAAGTTGTATAATTCCATTATTTTCCGGTAAGTGCCTTGAAATTCCCTTTTATAACATCATTAACAACATCCAGGCACTCATCGTTATCATCAAGGCATCTTCAATAATAGTCACGGTACTCATGGGCAGGTTAAATACGGCTCCAAGGCAGGCACATTTTATTTTTCTTTTACTAAATACGCTTTGCAGCACCCCAATGATACTAACGCTCATCACCAGAAATGTAGCCATATTAGTTGTGACTGGCCAAAAGCCTGTTGCAAATGCTACGCCCAATACCAATTCAACAAAAGGATATATATAACCCCAGGCCTTTACTTTTTTAGCTACAATATCATACATCGAATAACTATCTGCAAACCCATCCAGATCGAGAAATTTAAAGAAAGAAAATACCAGGAAAAACCCGGCCATAAATATTCGCATGGCTTCCCAGGTATTAAAAACTCCGGCAGTATTACCCACGATAACTGATACCATGCTAATATATCCGAAAATAAACAACAGGGGCTTATAGGTAACCAGCCATGATTTCGCTTCCACATCTGTAAAAGGCAATGCTGCCGGTGTATGCACGATTTCTGATAATTGGTATTTAGGGTACTCCAGCAAAGCAGATTTAAGTGCTTCTGTTGAAACATGTTTGTTCATATGAATGTTGGTAATCCCCGTAGTTCGGTCAATCTCAATATTTGTTATATCTGCGATTTTAGTCAACGCGTCTTTTACTTTTTTCTCGCAACTGCCACAGGTAATACCGGTAATGTTATAGGAATGTGTCATGATAATTTCATTTAACACAAAAATACTATCAGTAGAGCCTTAGCCGTTATACAATGATGGGTAAGATTTATATCCTGTTGAAGGAACTGTTAAACTTCATCCAGGAACCTGCGCAAATGGATGCCCTGGGCCTTAAACTGCGAAGGGGTAAGCCCGGTAACCTTTTTAAACTGTGCCGATAAATGGGCGGCACTGCTATACCCTAATTTGAAAGAGATTTCATTCAGGTTCATTTCTTTATATGCGAGCAGTTCTTTTACTTTTTCTATTTTCTGAAGGATCACGTATTGTTCAATGGTAATGCCCTCGGTTTCTGAAAATAATTTACTGATAACAGAATACTCTTTATTGAGTTCCCGGGACAACACTTCTGTAAAAGCAAATTTTTCATCATCCTGGTAATGTATGTGTTCAATGATGATGGTTTTAATCTTGTCTATCTGCTGTTTTCGGTTATCATCCAACAATTCAAATCCTACTTGTTCAAGCTTCATGGAAAGTTGGCCCAATTGTATTTCTGTAAGCTGTTCTTTTAATAATACATCTCCCAACTGAACATAAACAGGTTGGATATGCATATCGTTCAAGATCTTTTCAACTGCGGTAAGGCAGCGTGGGCAAACCATATTTTTAATGTAGAGATGCATGAATGCAAAATTAGATTTCAGTGTGTTACTAAAATACTTTGTTTCTCCTACTCTTCTCGGCATTACCGGTAGAACTGAGCAACTATGAAGTAAAGAGGCAACATATTAGTCAGGTGACCACAGGTACCCGGAAGAGATTCTCGCAAAGTCGCAAAGAAAGAAAATAAGGCGCCAGGCATATCTTTGCGGCTTTGCTTTTACGCGTCTTTGCGTGAAAAATATTCCCAACAGTTGTAATCAGCAACCAACATGGGCATTATTTATCAACCGTCCTGATATGATACTCTTGAATCAATGCCGGGTTCTCAGGTGTTAATGTAAAGCTTATCCTGATATTCGATTTTTCTCCTTCCAGCATAAAATACCCGCGCAGCTGGTTATCCGGAACCACTTCTCCCACTTTATTTATTTTACCTGCTTTGGCAAAAATGGCGTTGGCTTCTTTTTTCATTTCATCGGTGAAATAATCTGCAAAGAAATTTTCAGCAAAAATTCCTGAAGAAACGGCATTGGTAAAGTCGGGCAATAATTTTACCAGCTCATTTCTTCTTTGTGTTAATATATGGGAAGGTGGTAGTTGCCTGGGCTGTAATTGTGCCAGCCTGATCAATGTATCCAGCACTGCAAAATTCGGTGGCGTAGTGGGGGCATAGGTAACATTCGCAAAAAGAATAACACCCAAACCATACTCGGGTAAGAATCGCCAGTTGCTTCCAAAACCTGGCAGGCCGCCACTATGCGCAATGTATTCGCGGCCTTCGCAATCGCGTGTCCAACTTAATCCGTAAGCGTATGCCGAGCTGGTAGCACATACACGGCCACTGGGATAGGTATAGTTTGTATTCAATACGTTAAACCGCCATGGCTGGTGCATTTCGCGGATAGAACTTCTTTTTAAGGGGCCGGTTTCTGCATCGTTTCTTATGGGCCAAGCAGATTGATGAAGTGCAACATATTTACTGAAAGATTCAATAGAAGTGATCATACCACCCATCGCCCCATAAATACCATCGTGCAATAAAGTTTCTTCACGCCAGTTATCATTGATCCAGCGATAGCCATGTGCCAGTTCATTAACAGGAACTTTTGTGTATTCCCATTGTGCCTGGTTCATACCCAATGGTTTCCAGATATTTTTTTCGATGTATTCGCTGTAAGGAACGCCACTTGCTTTTTTAATAATATAACCCAACATGGCAAAACCCAAATTACTGTACTCATATGCAATGCCGGGATCATTGGAAAAAGAAATTCCTTTTTTGATCATGGCAATCAGTTCAGTGTCCGTATCTGCCAATTGCCTGTCGCCCCAGGGATTATCTTCAGGAAAGCCGGCAGAATGTGTCAGCAAATTCTTAATGGTGATCTCAGGCGCATCACTGGTTAGTTTCTGGCCTTTCATTTCAGGAATATATG
>JAYTOS010000315.1:0-2190 GCA_043747705.1 Bacteroidota bacterium | reverse complement strand
GGTAAGCATTACCAGGCTTCTATGGGTATTTATATTTTCAGTAAACAGGTACTGTATGATTTACTGAATACAGCGCATCCAAAAGCGACAGATTTTGGTAAAGAGATCATACCTGATTCCATTGCACATTATAAAGTAGTAGGCTTTCAATATGATGGCTACTGGACAGATATTGGAAATATCTATTCTTTCTACGAGGCCAATCTTGCACTTACACAGGAAATCCCTCCGTTTAATTTATTTGATAATAATAAAACAGTATATAGCCGTGCAAGGATGTTACCGCCTGCAAAAATCAGTGGCACTACTTTAGAAAAAACAATTATTGCGGAAGGTTCTATCATTCATGCCAGCAGGATAGAACAAAGTGTGGTGGGTATCCGCGCCAGAATTGGTCATGGTACCACCATTGTAAGTACCTATATAATGGGTAATGATTATTACGAGACCATTGAAGAAATGGAACAGAATAAAATTAGCGGTTTACCCAAGATCGGCATTGGCGAACGTTGTTATATAAAAGATGCGATTATCGATAAAAACTGTCGTATTGGTAATGATGTCCGCATTAATGGCGGCTCACATCTGGCTAATACAGACCATGCTTTGTACACGGTAAAAGATGGTATTGTGGTGGTTAAGAAAACAGCGGTATTACCTGATGGGTTTGTGATTTAAGGAGGGCATGAGCTGTTAGCCGCAAGCTGCTGCATGTAGCACTAACGTAATTGTTTTTATTAATAGTGAAAGACATGCAGCTGACTGCTCAAAAAACATCCGGAAGGGATGTTTTTTATTGTATTTTAGAGTTCGTGTATTAAATACATATTCATTGCTATAAACGATTGCCATGGCCTCATCAACATCCATGCCTGCTACAGCGGGTACCAGCCCCAAGCCCAGATTAAGCCTTGCCCAAATATTCTTTATGAGTTTTGGGTTCTTAGGTATCCAGTTTGGGTTTGCCTTACAGAATGGCAATACCAGCCGTATCCTGCGTTCCTTTGGTGCAGATGTAGACCAGTTGCCCATGTTCTGGATAGTGGCACCCTTGGTAGGCATGATTGTGCAGCCATTGATTGGCCATTACAGCGACCGGACCTGGAACCGCTTAGGGCGTCGTAAACCCTATTTTTTAGCCGGCGCACTTTTATCATCGGCAGCACTGATTTTTTTACCTAATTCAGGTGCAATGTCGTCTGTGGTGCCCGCTTTATGGATCGGTGCAGGAATGGTGATGATTATGGACGCTTCTTTCAATGTAGCCATGGAACCCTTTCGCGCATTAGTTGCAGATAATCTGCCGGATTCACAAAGAACCAGTGGATTTGCCGTGCAAACTTTTCTGATTGGTATTGGTGCGGTGGTAGGTTCAGAACTTCCCTCTTTCCTGGCTAAACATGGGTTTTCGCAGGAAGCGGGGAGAAGCGGGGTGGCAGATAATATCCGTTACTCTTTTTATATTGGTGCCGCGGTATTTGTTATGGCTATTCTGGTAACGATATTCAAATCAAAAGAATACCCTCCCGCAGAATACCAAAAATACCATGGCAGGAATGAAGCGGCTGAAAAAGCAGGCCTGTCAGAAATATTTAAAGACTTTGGCCGGATGCCGCGCACTATGCGGCAATTGGGACTTGTACAGTTCTTCTCCTGGTTTGCACTTTTTAGCATGTGGGTATTTACAACAGATGCTGTAGCCACACATGTATATGGACTTACCGGTGATTACGCAAAATCTGTTGCGTACAACGAAGCGGGTAACCATGTTAGTTCTGCATTTGGTACTTATAATTTAGTAGCAGCCGTATACGCATTATGCCTTCCATTAGTAGCCAAATTCCTGGGAAGAAAAGGAACGCACGCTTTTTCATTGACAGCAGGCGGTATAGGGCTGATCTCCATTTATTTTATTAAGGACCCCGCTATGCTAACGTATTCGATGATTGGAGTAGGGCTGGCCTGGGCAAGCATACTTGCCATGCCTTATGTGATCTTATCAGGTTGTATACCCCCCGGTAAATTGGGTATCTACATGGGTATTTTTAATTTCTTTATCACCTTGCCACAGATTATCAATGGTGTATGCGGTGGATGGATCGTAAAACACTTGTATGGTGGACAACCCATTTATGCCATCGTGCTGGCAGGCTTCTTTATGCTATGTGCAGCAATAAGCGTATTGTTTGT
>JAYTOS010000314.1:0-3308 GCA_043747705.1 Bacteroidota bacterium | reverse complement strand
TTTGCGCCCTGTCCGGAATTTTCAAGCAATCAACATGGCCGATTTATCGCAATTTGACCCCAATGCAGTGGGTAATCCCAACAACAATATTTTTGGCCTCCCTTTTACGGAAGAGGATGCCCGTTTGGTTATTCTTCCGGTTCCCTGGGAAGTGACTGTAAGCTGCGGCGCCGGCACATCCCGCGCAGCGGAACATATTAACAAATCAAGTAAGCAGGTAGATATTTTTGATGTTGATGGAGAGATGGGTTGGAAACAGGGCTTTTACATGAAAGATGTTGACCGTCGCATCCTTATGAAAAGTGATTACCTGCGTAAAGAAGCAGAATTGTATATTGATTATATCTCCAAAGGTGAGTTGGTAGAGAAAAATAAATTCATGTGCAAAAGCCTGAAAGAGATTAATGAAGGCGGTACCATGTTGAACCAGTGGGTATATGACCAAACGAAAGCTTTATTGGATAAGGGGAAACTCGTGGGCCTGCTCGGTGGAGACCATAGCACACCATTAGGTTTTATGAAAGCATTGGGTGAAAAGCACGGAGATTTTGGCGTATTACAAATTGACGCACATTGCGACCTGAGAAAGAATTATGAATTTTTTACTTATTCACATGCATCGGTCATGTACAATGCACTTGAGGAAATACCTGCTTTGCAGAAACTGGTGCAGGTAGGTGTGCGGGATTTTTGTGAAGAGGAATGGAACTATGTGTGCAACAGTAATTATAAAGTGATCACTTATCTCGACAAAGCAATAAAAGAAAGGCAGTTTGATGGTGAAAACTGGAAACATATTGTAGAAGAGATCGTAAATCATTTACCGGAAAAAGTATACCTGAGTTTTGATATTGATGGATTGGACAGGAAGCTGTGTCCCAATACCGGTACACCCGTACAAGGTGGTTTTGATACGGAAGAAATTTTTTACCTGGTTAAGAAAATATGCCAAAGCGGCCGCAAACTGATTGGGTTTGACCTGGTGGAAATTGGCGTTGGACAAACCGATTGGGATAGTAATGTGGGGGCAAGGATTTTATGGCGTTTGTGTAACATGCTGGTGCATAATAATTCTTAACCCAACGGTCCATCAGCATATGAAAGTGTACGATTATATTATAGTTTTCAAAAGGCCATCGTTCCGGTTGGTTGATACGATAAGCCAGTTAATGCTTTTGCTGGCTGTGCTTGTTTTTGCTTCTTCGATGCCAGCTACAAAAGCTGCCTTACAAGGAGGTTCGTTGATATTATTGGTTATAATAACAGGCATTATCAGTTGGTGGATGTATTGCATCTTCCAACAAAAAAAAGGGAATATGCCTTTTTTCAGAATTGCTTTATTATTGGCGGCCGTTGGCTGGTATTTTCAAACAAAGGGAAACTATATTGCCCTCATTTATTTTCTGGCCGCTGTTTTAGAAAAACAGGCCAAGTTTCCACAAGAAGTTGCTTTTGATGACGAAGGGGTTGTGATGAATTCTTTCCCAAAAAAATATATTGACTGGACAGATATTACTAACGTGATTTTAAAGGATGGTATATTAACGATTGATTTTCGAAACAATAAACTCATCCAGAAAGAAATAGAAACACCGGCTACTGTAAAACTGGAGCAGGAATTCAACGAGTTTTGCAGAGCAAGGCTAAACGCATAACGCTGAACGCTTTTTATATATTCATTACATGCAAATTATACAATCACCATATCTGCTTTATTCAGACGGTAACGGAAATATTTTTGAAGATACCAGCCTGTATGCTGTTGGCCGGGCGGGTTGGGATGCATTTCCTGTTCCAACCGAAGAATGGATAGAACTGCCCGATGGCGGCAACTTATACGAACTCCCAGGCCGAAGGGGTATTGGAATTGATGTGGCTACAGGCGACATGCGTTTATGCGAAAAAGGCTGGGCTGTTGCCGCATTTATTCCCCCGGCTCATACGGGTTTATACATCGCCGCATTTGAAACACTGCCCGATGCGCCTACACTGCCCCTATTCTGTTACACGGCCGCCGGCTGGCTGAATGAAAAAACATACGTACCCGCAGTTCGAATTGAAAAAGATATCCGCCAGGAAAATGCAGGCTATGACGATGAAAAGATTAAACAGGGAACAACACATTTATTACAGGCATATTCAGATAACCGTTTGGTAAAACATTTGATGGAGAATTGTTGCATGACCTACAATTGTCCCGCAGCCAGAAATTTTTCATTAGGCCGGTGGGAATGCCCGGTTCCTACATCACCTGCCTGCAATGCCAATTGTATCGGTTGTATTTCTTTTCAGCCGGAAGAAGAAACGATTGTTTCTACACAGGATCGCCTCACATTTAAACCTACTGCCGAAGAAATAGTTGAGTTTACTGTACCACATTTAATAAATGCACCATTTCCTATCATCAGCTTTGGACAGGGTTGCGAGGGAGAGCCATTACTTATGTGGGAAACCATCCGTGAATCTATTATAGAAATCCGTAAGCATACCGATAAAGGCAGCATTAATATCAATACCAATGGTTCCAAACCGGATGCGGTAAAAGCTTTGTGTGAAGCGGGGTTAAACAGTATCCGTGTAAGTACCAACTCTGCCCGTAAACATATTTATGAGCCTTATTACCGCCCTAATAATTACCAGTTTGAAGACATTGTAGAAAGCCTGAAAGTGATGCGCAGCTTTGGCGGTTGGGCAAGTATTAATTATTTTGTATTTCCCGGTATGACGGATAGCGTAGAAGAATATGAAGCCCTTCGCAAACTGATCATTGATACCGATCTGAGTATGATACAATGGCGGAATTTTAATATTGATCCCGATTGGTATATGGGTAAGATTGGGGTGAATGAAACCGGCGAAATGCTGGGTGTTAAACAATTGATGGAACTGATACGTGAAGAATTTCCCAAACTGCGCTTCGGTTATTTTAATCCCTCCATAGAAAGGATCAAAGGAGATTATGAACATAATTTTGCCGGCGGAGAATTGTATGCGTAAAGCATTCAGGGCTAAAGCCCAATTTCGTTGGTGAGTTCTTTTCCCCCAGCTTAAAAGCTGGGGTTATTTAAAAGCGATTTTTAACCCTCCCCCGTAAACTCTGAATGATTAGTAACAGCCATAAAAAAAATTCCGCTATACTAGGATTCACCATTTATTCATCAAATATCCAAGGCTAAAAGCGGTTTACATTTTTTCAATATGAAAGCTCAGGTTATATGAACCCAGTCTTTGTTGAAATGAGAACATGATGCCTTACTCTTTTTTAAGCCCAGCTTTTAAGCTGGGGATCACCAGAATCTCTATGCGTT
>JAYTOS010000313.1:0-4225 GCA_043747705.1 Bacteroidota bacterium | reverse complement strand
TTTACTCCCATCCTTTTTGAGGATACTGACCGACTTGATTGACTTTGGAAAATAACTTCCTGATGCAAGGCGAATCCATAACTGATACAACAGTTTGATGCGGTGTGTATGTAAGTACGACCACTCCATTCCATCTGTACCCGCTGCTTCGCCTCCTTGTTTTACGTGTTGGTATGCTTCCCATACCATTGTTGTGGTTATGGGTACGCTTACGCCTTGTTTGGAAAACATTTCAATCATTCCTTGCGGTTGTTTAATGGTTATCCAATTTTGTCATCTTGTGTATCCCTTCGCTACTTCCACCTTTCGGCGGATATCAGCACTACTACGGATACATCCGTCCCTGTTGCTGGTTTATGAAGGTGTATTACTTCTTACGGGTGCTCCGCTTGATGGTTTCACCTCTATGCTTTTCGTACGTTATCGTATTACTGCTAACGCCTTTACCTATTCAGCATATTCAACCAGTACAGGTTCTCCAGTTCCACCTTTTCGCCTGTCTGTAAGTCCCGGCGGCTTTATCCCGGATGCAGTTAACACTTCTGGCAACCTGTAGCGAATGTTAGCTCTCTCGAAACAATCATGTGAATCGTTTCCTTTTACATCGGTAACAATTATCGAGACCTCACAGCCGCTTCACTGTACGTTCGGCTCTTACAAACTTACCTGTTGCATCGCTCACCACCTCGCTCCTTAGAGCAACGCAGCATGCAACCGGTTTCATGGTGAAGGTTGCTCCTCTTCTCCCATCGAGAGACCTGCTCTCTTCACAAAGGCAGCTTCGCTGGACACACACATGGGCTTTGCTGCAAGGCTGGCTGGACGTTGGAGCAATGGTCAAACAGAGGTTGGCAGTGGGTTTTTATTTGGATACGTTCTTACTCCAACAAAAAAAAGGCCACCCGCATATCAAACAGGTGGCCCACACAATGAAATAACGAAGCGTTATTTATTTGTCCAGTTTCTTAATAATCGCTTTTACGTTATTTTCTATTTCCCGATCGCTTAAATTCTTTCCGTTTACATCAGAGGTTGTCCAGCCCTGCCAGATGGTTTTATCTGTATCAGCATTCAGCATGGTAAGTGTAAGCGTTCCTTCTTTTACCGTTTCTGTTGTATTATCATACCCCACAAACTGCGACGGGTAATAAACCGAAACATACCTGCGGCTGTACGGATTGTAAAACCACCTTGTGGTAGGTTGGGAATATACAGGGTTACTCACATTCCTGTTTTCTTTCTGAACGTCCACATCATATACCAACAATACATCGGGATTATCGGTCACTTCTTTCCATCCGTTTGCCTGCAGGTTTTTATCTACGCTCTGCCGGATCTTTCTGTCTGTCAGGTCATTTATTTTTGTCTTGGTGGCTGTGTTGTTTTTATCTTTCTGTGTTCCGTCAACCCATGCATACGATCTTACTTTACTGATATCAAAATTATTATCTTTTTGCACATAAGCTACGCTTCCGCAACCCCACAGTATGAATACACTCATAACAACACCTAATAACCATTGCATCTTTTTCATGTTTTTTGTTTTAAGTGTTTACAATTTTATTTACGTAATAGATAGTTCAATCCATATGCCAGCTAGTCATAATGGCATCCTAAATATTTGTGAGGGATATGTTAAGGGCATGGATTGACGTATTGAGCAGATAGCAGTGTATGCTCAATATCTACGCTGCTTACTTACGCACAATGTTAAAAATGGCTATAGGCGGGTCGAAATATTGGTCGCTTTCATTTTGGCGGTAGATTTTTCTTACTACGTCCATTCCTCTTATCACTTTGCCAAATGTGGCATAGCCCTGCTTATCGGCAATATTTTCTCCGCCATAATCCAGTCCGGGCTGGTTGCCAATGCAGATAAAAAATTCTGTGGATGCGGTACCGGGCATTGTTCGCGCCAGAGACAGTACGCCATCAGTATGTAGAATTTTGGTTTGCTGCGTGGTTTCATGCGTTATACCGTGAAGAGCCGTGGCTATTTTATTTTTTGTTTTCCATATGCCGCCCTGTATCAATTATGTTTTGGGTGCATTGGAAGGTTGGTTCTCGTCATTCAATACCCGGTAAAAATTACTGTTGTTATAATACCCTAAATCAATATAAGATAAAAATGCAGCAACTGTTTTGGGTGCTTGCTGCGGGTAGAGTTCTATTTCTATATCGCCCTGGTTAGTTTAAATTTCAATATGGGGCGTCTTTGTATTTTTAGATTCACAGGACAGGAATAGAACCGTTGCTAATATTAATGCGTTAATGCATCTCATATATTTTTTTTAACACAGGATAAGGGTGTGCTTCGCGAATGTAAGCGGATCTTTTATGGTATTATTTCAAATAAAAAAAATTGTGTTTTTTCGAAAACAGCAAAATTATTATCTGCAACCAATAACAGGGTACGGTGGCCATTGGGTAATGTTGGACCAAAGGTTATGCCTTCTACATTATCTACATAGATACCCAATGCATCCATGTTCAATAAAAGTTTTTTGGTTGCAGTCCTGGCCGCCGGTGTTTCTTTTAATGAGGCTATATTCCTTATATCTGTTGCACCGGTAAGGTCGGTCAAAAATATTTTAATGGTACAGGGCAATCTTCCCGTTGAAAAAGATCTTTCCAAAACCAATAATTGATTATTGCCTATTGATAAAATATCCGGAATACCATTTATTTTAAAAGCATCAGCCGGCGTGGCTGGATAAGCCACGGGGTCTAATTTGTACGCATATTGCGCGATGTTCTTTTTAGAGGCCACATCAAATTTAAATATCCGTATCCATGCATTGTTTTCTATTACATCTGCACGCGGCCCATCTTCATATATGGGTTCTTCTACATTTACATACAGGGTTTTAAAATGATCAGCAAAACTCATTCCTTCCAATACCCCGTTTTGTCTCGGGCCATTTTCGGTAGCGTGCATCAACAGGTTTCGGGGTAATGGGAATGTATCAATGTATTTTCCGTCTGGTGTTATACTGGTGATTGCCGGGTTTTCTAATACAATATCTTTTCCTTTTACAATTCTTTCCCCTTCGCTTGTCCAGATCATTTGATTGGTAACAGGATTGTAACGTAATGCTTCAGGATCGGGTGTGTGAACAGGATCCTGTTTTGAATTGGGATAGGGTTTTCCATTTTCTCCAAGCAGTGTGGTTACATTTACAAACACCACGCTGTCTATCTTCTTCTCATTTAAAAAAATCTTTGCTGTATAATAACGTGCGGCATTAATAGCAGACCGGTCATCGGAGATCAGGTAATACAGCTCTTTGGTGCTGTCATAATCAATCCCCGACAAACCGCCTACGGTTGTATTATTGAATAGGAAGTTATGCGGCACATCGTATTCACCAATCATTTTTATTTGACTAATAGCTATTTTTTCATCTCCCGTTGTTTTGCGTACCGATGCGCAACCAAATAATATTACTATAAGCGTTGCAAAAAGAAAGTTCCTTTTCAATCTGAATTATTTAAGAACAAATTAGCGAAGAATATCAGACAAACTCATTGACACTGTTTGTTATTTTTAATCTTTGTGTATTGGTTTTTTCTTATTCGAAAACAACCATGGCAATAATTTCGGTTCTGCAAAAGCAGAATCCCAACTATTGTGGGCCGCCTTGGGATATTCTGTATAGGTTACTGTTTTTACGCCCCTGGTCATTAAAGCCATATACAATTCACGGTCGTATTTGGGCGGTACCGAATTATCCAGCGCCCCATGAAATATCCAAATCGGTACGTTCCGGGCATTGTCTAAAAACAGGGGGATATTAGCAGCTCCGCAAATGGGAAATGCAGCGGCAAAATAATCCGGGTAACGTATCAGCATATCGTAGGTTCCCATACCACCTAATGACAGTCCGCCTAAATAGATCTGCCGATTATTAATTATCCCTTTACCCGATAAGCTATCCATTAATTGTTTCACCAGGTTTTGTGGAACGGTTGCCGTTTCGTTGGAAAGATAAATTCTTTCTTCGCTATTTTTTTCTCTTCTGTATCGCGACCAGGTACTGTCTGAAGGGCATTGCGGAAAAATAACAATTGCAGGAAAATTTTTCCGGATATTTTCTTTTATAAACAAATCTCCCCCATGCATCAATTGTGCTTCATTGTCCCTGCCCCTTTCTCCCGATCCGTGCAGGAACATAATTAATGGATAGGCTTTTCGTTTTTTATATTTTTCGGGATAAAGGATGCG
>JAYTOS010000312.1:0-1930 GCA_043747705.1 Bacteroidota bacterium | reverse complement strand
ACCAATCTTGGTATATTGATGGAAGAAGTTGGCGAATTGAGCCGGCTAATGGTTAGAACGTATGGGGAACAGTCTTTTAAAGAATCTGATAAAGGGAAGGATATTGCCGATGAAATGGCTGATATACTTTGGGTATTCATTTGTTTGGCGAACCAAACAGGTGTAAATTTAACATCCGCAATGGAAAAAAACTTTGAGAAAAAGAACCTTAGGGATGCGGACCGCCACAAACAGAATGATAAATTGCAATAACTGGTATGATTTTTTAAACCGTTAGCTAATGAAATGGCATATTGTAAATATGTGGTCAATACTAAAAGAATCTTTCTTTGATTTTGTTGATAATAAGGCTATGCGCATGAGTGCTGCTTTAGCCTACTACACTATTTTCTCTATTGCGCCCATGCTTATTGTCATTATCAGCCTCTGTGATATTTTTTATGGGAGAGCGGCTATTGAAGGAACTATTTTTCAGCATATACAGGGTTTAATAGGTGCCGATGCAGCTTTACAGATTGAACAGATTATCCGTAATGCCACCATTTCAAAGGACATAACATGGGCATCAATTATTGGTATCTGCGCATTGGTTTTTGCAGCAACAGGGGTTTTCGCAGAGATCCAGGATTCAATCAATTTTATATGGCGCTTAAAAGCCAAACCTAAAAAAGGCTGGCTTAAATTGATATTGAACAGGCTGCTTAGTTTTTCGATGGTGGTTAGCCTTGGGTTTATCCTGCTGGTATCGCTTGTTGTGAATTCTGTTTTAGATATGGTAGGGCAACAGTTATTAAAACTTTTCCCTGGGATAGCCGTGTATGTTGCTTACGGAATTAATCTTTTTATCACATTCATGACCATCAGTTTTTTATTTGCAATTATTTTTAAAGTACTGCCCGATGCACGCATAGAGTGGCGCGATGTAATTATTGGCTCGGTAACCACAGCCATTTTATTTATGCTGGGTAAATTTGCTATTGGATATTACCTGGGCAAAACACATATCAGCAGTACATATGGGGCCGCCGGATCGGTGGTAATCATCCTTCTTTGGGTATATTATTCAGCCACCATACTTTATTTTGGTGCCTGTTTTACAAGGTCATATGCCAAACGTACAGGAAGAAATATTTTTCCCAATGATTATGCTGTGTGGATTCAGGAAATAGAACTGGAAAATAAAGCATCCCTGCAGGTGCAGGAACAACCTGTGTTAACCAATACCACAGTTAATGTAGCAGCACCTGTAGTGGAAGTACCTAAAAAAGAATAACACCGCTTGCTGTGAGTAAATAATACTGCCGCATTATTTATAGGGTGCGGCATTATTATCTTACGTTTTACAGGGTTATTTAAAAATACTTTTCTGCTTCGCCATTTTCTCAATCTCCGCAACAGTTCTAGGTGATCCGGCAGAAAGATTTTGGTAGCCTGTATCGGTAATTAAAATATCATCTTCAATCCGCACACCTATACTCCACCATTTTTTATCACACTTACTTCCCGGTGGAATGTATATGCCAGGCTCCACAGTAAATACGGCACCTGTTTGTAAAATACCGGGGTTGGGGTCATGCACATCTAATCCCAATCCATGCGAAGTTCCGTGGGGAAAATAAGTTCTTACTTCTGCATCTGTTGCTATAATGCCTAATTTAGTCAGGCCACGTGTAATTACCCTTAGCGCTGCCGTATGAGGCTCATTAGAGGCGTTACCTGATTTGCAAAGCAAAAAAGCAGAATCCTGCGCTTCCAGCACCAGTTCATAAATGATCTTTTGTGCGGGGGAAAATTTACCATTCACAGGAATGGTTCTGGTAACATCGGCACTGTACCCGTGGTATTCAGCGGCACAATCACTTAATAAAAGATCGCCATCTTTCATTAAACGCTGGTTGCTTTCATAGTGCAAAACACAAGTATTTTCTGC
>JAYTOS010000311.1:0-7411 GCA_043747705.1 Bacteroidota bacterium | reverse complement strand
GCGTTTACTTTAATAAAATTTAATACATTAACAGTAACGGTATCCGTATTAATACATCCATTATCATTAAGGGTTACAATATAACGGGTAGTATCTTTTGGAAAAACCAACGGGCTTGAGGTATTAGCCCCCAGGATATTTTTATTGGGAAGCCATGTATAATTACCCGGGTTACCAATGGGTATGGACAGTGTATCAATACTGCATATCAATGTATCCTTAAACGGCAATTGCAATGGGGGCTTGTTATTTACTACCAGGGTTTTATGTAAAGTGTCTATGCAGCCTTTGGTGTTGGTCACTATCAATGTTATATCTTTTGTGGAAGGAACTGCATATGTATATTTTGGATTTTTGCTGATAGAAGTATCAGCATCGGTTGATGTGTCTCCAAAATCCCATCGCCAACTATTAACCGTCCCATATTTTGAGGTGGTAGCATCGTTAAATTGAAAAGGGTTCAGGTAACAACTACCCGCAATAGTGAATGCGGGTTTAAAACCGGGATACACGAATACGATTGTGCTGTCTTCCCCAACACATCCATTTGGTCCTGTTACAGTAAGTTTTGCCGTATAACGGCCTGTATCGCTGTACGTATGATCGAAACTGGCAGTGGTGGTAATATTGATGGTGGAAGCGGGGTCATTAAATTGCCATTGATATGAAGTAATGGCTGCCGAAGTGGACTGGTTCTCAAAATGCACCACAAAATCCTTGCATTGGATAATCTTATCAGGTAATACAGCTTCAATAAAATCGCAGTTCTGTACTTTTAAAATAAAATCTTTCCGGTGTTCTGTAAAAGGCTTGCCGTTTCTCCATTCGGTAATACAAACATTCACAACATATTGGCCTTCGGGTGGTGCTATCCCACTGATAATACCTGTACCAGGGTTGATTTTTACACCCGCTCCCAAAGGGAAACCTCCACTATACGGAGATGCATAAGGTAAACTGATAAGGCTAAGGGCTGCATTAGGAGCCACATTATTGCTGCCACTACCCGATGTATAGGCATCACAAAAAGAATAGGTAAGCGAATCACCGTCTGGATCACCTGCTCCAAAATCGAGTTTAAATGATTTATTGGCGCATACCAATGCGGTATCCCTTACAAAAAATTGCGGGCTGCTGTTATGACCTGAAGGAAGCGTAAAGGTTCCCGGTATTTTGGTTACATAATTACTGCCTACACTTAAAGGTTGCGAGAGGTTAGAAATCCTGTCAACACGGCAACAGCCGATTCTCGATAAAGTATATCCTTCCTTATTATTATTTAAAGTAATGGTAGATGAATACATGGCCATCTCATAACATACCTTAACAGAACCCACCAGGCAGGTGAAATTACTGGTATTAAGCGATATGGTTGTTACAGGTGTTGTGAGTGGTAAGGGTAAGCTGGTTACCAAAATATTATTGGTATAAATGCCTACGGTTACCGGCTCATTTTGTAACAAAGGGCCCGATGAGGCACAATCCCTGAACAATCGTAAAGTAATGCGGTACATGCTGGTTCCCGGGGCCGAACCATCACCAAGGTATTCGTAAAATAATTCACCACCCGCCACATGCCTTGCTGTTGCCGGTAAGGAATACATAAATAAAAAAAATATGAAGAAATATTTCTTCATAAGTCGGGGGTTATTATCTGTGGATAAAAGTCAAAATAAACCGGTTCACTTTTTCAGGGGCTTCCCACATTCCCATATGCCCCACATCCTGTAACACATGAATATACGATTTATCAGGCAGGGAAGTTTGCTGCAGTATTTCTTCTAAAGGTACGGCCACATCTTCTGTGCCAATTACGAAGAGAACAGGTAGGGGGTTGCTTCGTAAAACTGCTGTCCTGTCGGGGCGCATCATCATGGCACGATAATACTGCTGCAAAGCTTCTTTGGTAAAGCCGGCAGCGGCATTAATAAGACTGTCTACTTTTGCATATTGTTCTTTTTTGAATATGGTCCCGAATAAATTAGGAATGGTATTTTTTAAAAAAGCAAGCGCGCCGTATTGTGCAATAGTAACAATACTCCGCTCGCGGTTTTTCTTTTTCTCATCACTATCTGCATAAGCGGTTGAATGAACGAGGCCAATACCATTCAGCATAGAAGGATATTTTTCCGCAAATGCCAAACAGATATACCCACCCATGCTGTGACCAAGCATGGCGCAGCAAATAATGTTTTCTTCCTGTAAAATGGCATGGAGGCAATCGGCGTAATCATCTATGGAAATAGGAGTTAGCGTTTGGGGTTTGGAGTTTGGGGTAGCGATATTTTCTCCTGTAAACTCCAGGCTATTAACTCCAGGTTTTTGACTTAGAATCGATGATTTTCCCGACCCTGGTAAATCAGGAATAATTAATAAGCAATGTTCTTTTAAAAATAAGATCTGCTGGTCCCATATATGACTGTCTTCTCCAAACCCGTGTATCAATACAACCGGTTCGCCTTTGCCTTCTATCCTGTAAGAAATAACAGAGGTACCGTATATAAAACTCTTTTGCATACTACTGATTTATGCTTTTGCCAGGTTCGCGCTTCTTACAAACAATACCAGGGTAATGGGAATGAATGCAGGATGTAACTGTTGTGGCAGCCAATACCAGAACACCAACAGCAAGCCGTATAAAATGGAACTGAAAAGAAAATATTTTTGTAACCAACCCCGTTTTTTCCATATTGCAAAAGCAGCAATAAAATTGGTGGGCAATGCCCAAAGCAGATTGTAATTAGCTGCGAATGAGGTATGGTCTGTTCCAAACCAGGTAAAGAGTAACAGCAAGCCAATTAGCCCTGTTATCAATAAAAGGATGGAATCAGATGCCTGTGTGATTTTTTGAGCCCAATTACCTCGTAAATATGATATAATCAGGATCATTGCTGAAACAATTGCAAAAACAATAACAGGCCAATTGGTATGATCGGTACCGCCCGTTTTTTTTGCAATGAGTATGGATTGTTTTTTTAATAAAAGAGTATTCCCAGAACTGTCAATGCCTTTAAGCAAATAATCCGGTAGAAACATGGATTCGTTAACCGTAACGGCTTTATCAGAAGGGCTGCCTAATAAAATATCCATGCCCATCTTGGTCCACGACATGCCACCCCTGTCTAAATATTCATGTATCATATCCCTGAAAGAAGTTCCTTTCGGTACCAGTTGTTTGTTTACCTGCATCCCGGCATATTTCAGTAAAATATCCTTAACCCTTGATGTACAGTTGTCATACAGGAAATCATATTTGTAGTAACGATTATTACCCATAAGGTTTTTGGCCAGGGCTTCGCTAATGGCTTGCTGGGTACTGTCATTTAATAATAGTTCCTGTTCAGTAACACTTCTATGGGTTAGCTGGTATTCATACAGGAAGGAAGGAAGGTCTTCTACCGAAAGAGAGTAGTTTAATTTGCCACGAACGAATTTAAAATAGAAATTGGGTTCATCAAAATCAAAATTACCGTATCCGAAAACAATATCTGTTTTTTTACTACTGTCTGTAATGCGAATAGCGGTATGGCCAAATAAGGAATACAGTTCATCACCCGGTGCACAGGTAATTATACTGATGCGCAAATGCATTTGATTGGCCTGTGCGAATAAAACATTACTGAATGATAAAAAAAATAATGTAATGAGCAGGCAGATTTTTTTCACGAATTTTTCTTTTAATTCTTACAGATATTATCAGGGTATTTCTTTTTAACGAAAGAATAAAAAAAGAAAACACCCGTCTGCGGCTCAACTTTTTCTTGTAAATACTTCAACATTCATTATTCCTAATTCACTATTCCCTACATCCTGCTGTAATTCGGCGACTCCTTGGTAATATCCACATCATGCGCATGGCTCTCTTTCATGCCGGCATTGGTAATTTTTACAAAAGTGGCCTGTTGCAATGCTTTAATATCTTTCGCGCCACAGTATCCCATTCCGGAACGCAGGCCACCAACATACTGGTAAACAATTTCATTTAAAGTGCCTTTGTAGGCTACTCTTCCTTCAATGCCTTCCGGAACATATTTTTTTACATCATCTTCCACATCCTGAAAATAACGGTCGCCGCTTCCCTGGCTCATGGCCCCTAAGCTGCCCATGCCCCGGTATTCTTTAAATTTACGGCCTTCATAAATAATGGTTTCACCCGGACTTTCTTCCACACCTGCAAACACACTTCCCATCATTACCACATTAGCACCTGCGGCTAATGCTTTTACCATATCACCCGTATACCGTATACCGCCATCGGCTATTACAGGAATACCTTTTGCTTTTAATGCTTTGCTCGCCTCCATGATCGCTGTCAGTTGCGGAACACCTGCGCCGGCCACGATCCTGGTGGTACATATTGATCCGGGGCCGATACCTACTTTAACGCAATTGGCACCTGCATCAGCCAATGCTTTTGCACCGGCAGCGGTACCTACATTGCCGGCAATAATCTGTAAATGTTTAAAATTTTTCCTGAGTGCTTTTAATGCTTCTATCACACCTTTACTATGGCCATGGGCACTATCGAGGGTAACAACATCCACACCTACAAATTGAAGTGCTGCCGCCCTTTCCATCAGGTCCTGCGTTATGCCCAATGCGGCACCTACCAGTAACCTTCCCAAATTATCTTTCACCGCATTAGGAAAATTACGGAGTTGTAATATATCGCGGTAAGTGATCAACCCGATCAGTTTACCCTGCTTGTTTACCACCGGTAATTTTTCGATCTTGTATTGGCGTAAAATTTTTTCTGCTTTTTTCAGGTCAGTTCCTTCCGGGGCAATGATGAGGTTTTCTTTTGTCATCACTTCTTTTACTTTCCGGTGTTTATCATGCTCAAACCGAAGGTCCCTGTTTGTAAGTATGCCCACTAATTTTTGTTGTGCATCAACAATCGGTATTCCCCCGATCTTATTGTCTTTCATTAGTTTAAGCGCATCACCGATTGTGGCATCTACCAGCAGCGTAATGGGGTCAATGATCATACCACTCTCACTACGTTTTACTTTTCTTACCTGCTCAGCCTGCCGCTCAATACTCATATTTTTATGTAAAATGCCCAGGCCACCCTGCCTTGCCAAAGCAATCGCGAGGTTAGCTTCAGTTACAGTATCCATTGCAGCAGAAAGCATGGGAATATTTAACTGGATGTCTTTGGTAAGTTGTGAACGGATATCCACTTCACGGGGAAGTACAGCACTGAAAGCGGGCATTAACAATACATCATCGAAAGTAAGGCCTTCGCCAAATAACCTTGATTGTGCAGACTTATTGCGGGGAGAAGTATTTCTTGTTGCCATGTGCAAAGATAGCCTATGGGATAAATTCGTTCCAAAACTTTTTCTGAGCTTATTGTAAGCTTCCAAGGCGGTTTTTGTTCGTGAAAGGTGAATGGTGAGCTGGTTAAAAAAATCTGTTCCTGATTCATGTTTCACCGTTCACGGTTCACAAATAGCATTACCTGTCAAATAAAACCGGCTTTTCAATCGGGGTTGATAAGAATAAAATTGTCATTATTTTTGTCCGGATGAACAGAATAGAACCTGCTGCTGACACTCCTTATTTTAATTTTCAATTTGGTTTACTCTGTTTAAGTAATTTTTTATTCAGTGCCAGTTTTAGTATGATGATCCCCGAATTGCCCGGGTTCCTTACCAAATTAGGCGGTGCCGAGTATAAGGGGCTGATTATCGCACTTTTTACATTAATGGCTGGGATCTCCCGGCCATTCAGTGGTAAATTAACAGACACGGTTGGCCGTGTGCCGGTAATGATATTCGGCTCAATAGTTTGTGTGGTTTGCAGTTTATTATACCCTGTGCTGAGTACCGTAAGCGGATTTTTATTATTGCGTTTTTTTCATGGGTTCTCTACCGGCTTCAAGCCTACGGCTACCTCTGCTTATGGGGCTGATGTAGTGCACGAATCAAGAAGGGGCGAAGCATTGGGTGCACTGGCTATCGGTTATTCGCTGGGTTCTTCTATCGGCCCCCTGGCAGGCAGTTACCTGGTAATGAATTATTCTTACAACACCATGTTCTATGTGTCTGCACTTTTTGCATTGGGCTCGGTCAGCATTTTGTATAATATCAAAGAAACTTTAGCCAACCCACAAAAATTTTCTTTTAGGTTACTCAAGATCAAACGAACGGAAATTTTTGACAGCAGTTCGGTTAAACCGGCAGTGATCATGTTTTTGCTATGCTTTTCTATCGGTTGCGTGCTTACTTTATCACCCGATCTTAGTGAATCGGTGGGTATGCATAACAAAGGTTTTTTCTATGCCTGCTACACAGTGGCTTCTTTGCTGATAAGAATAGTAGCCGGAAAATCTTCGGACAGGTACGGACGGATTATTGTATTGATCTTCTCATCGCTTACCATGGTAATAGGTATGGTCTTTTTATCTTTCGCCCATTCTGTTACGATGGTTATTGTGAGTGCCTCTATTCTCGGGTTCAGTGTTGGTATGAATGGTCCAACCATCATGGCATGGACGGTGGATCTTTGCAAAGCAGAACACCGCGGCCGTGCCGTAGCATCTGTTTATATTGCATTGGAATTAGGTATCGGTAGCGGAGCTATTTTTTCCGGCTGGATATATAATAATAAACTCGAAAATTTAGTTTACGCATTTATGCTGCCGGGTGTGCTGGCATTTGTATCCATGGTTTTATTAATCGCCTGGCGGCGGCAAAAGAAACCGCAAAACTCTTTACTCACCTCCTGATCTCCTCCGCGAAAACCTGTGCATCTCTGCGGCTCCGGTGAAAAAACTATTCACCGCAGAGAACGGGGAGCCAAACGCGGAGTTGTTTTACAATAATTTATACATCTTGCCTGGCAACGAATTGATCACATTTTGTAATTCTAAATTCAATATCGCTGCTGCTACACTACTGCTGCTTAAGCCGCTTTTTAAATACAAACTATCAATCGGCATCGCATCCTGTTCTTTTAAAAGGCCAACAATTATTTTTTCATCCGCACTCAAATCAATAAATAATTCTTTTTGTTTTTTGACCGATTTCTTTTTTTCTTCCCAGCCCATTACTTCAATCAATTGTTCGCCACAGGTGAGTAACATAGCTTTGTTTTGCTGAATAAGTTTCAGGCAGCCGATGCTCTTACTGTCCGTAAGCTTTCCCGGTATTGCAAACACATCTCGATTGTAATTATGGGCTAATTCCGCGGTGATCATACTGCCTCCTTTTGTTGCCGTTTCAATAACAATGGTGGCATCCGACATGCCCGCCACAATTCTGTTGCGTTTGGGGAAATTGTGTTTATCAGGGTTTGTATTTTTTCTGAACTCTGTTATCAAGCCACCGTGCAGCAACATGTCCTTTGCCAATCCTTTGTGTTGCGTGGGATATATCGTATCCAATCCATGTGCCAATACCCCAAT
>JAYTOS010000310.1:0-3559 GCA_043747705.1 Bacteroidota bacterium | reverse complement strand
TTTGTATTCTGCTTTGTTGAAAATGATTAGTAAAGCCTTGGTGTTTTTTTCAACACAGAGGTACAGAATTCGCGGAGGTTCACAGAGAAAGCTTTTATAGAATTTAGTTTATGCTAAAGCCTGGTACAATACTTCTATCGTATGCAATGCCTGCCTGCCTGTACCATCTTTTATCTGGTGACGGCAACTGGTGCCCGGGGCGGCGATGATGGTTTCGGGGGATTGGTTACGAACAGCTGGAAACAATACCAATTCACCTATCTGCATAGAAAGATCGTAATGCTCTTTTTCATATCCGAACGAACCAGCCATACCACAGCAGCCGGATGGGATCACTTCCACGGTATAATTTTCAGGAAGCGAAAGTAGTTTAACTGATGGTGCCACGGATGAAATGGCTTTCTGCTGGCAATGCCCATGCAGTTTCACTAATTTTTTTTCCAGGGTAAATTGCTCTTTACTAATATTCCCGTTCATTATCTCATTCGCGATAAATTCATCAATCAGAAAAACATTTTTAGTCATTTCTGTAGCCGCTTCCAACTGCTCATCTGAAGCCAGATCCGGATACTCATCCCTGAAAGTTAAAATAGCCGAAGGTTCAATTCCCAGTAATGGCGTTGAGGCAGAAATGAGCGGACTTAATAAGGCAATATTTTTATTGGCAATCGTTTTTGCTTTTCGAAGTAATCCTTTTGAAAGCCATGTCCTGCCGCTCTCTTCATGCCTGGGGATAACCACTTCATAGCCTAATTTTTCCAACAGCAAGATGGCGGTTATGCCAATATGTGCATCATTGTAATTGGTAAACTCATCACAGAATACATACACTTTTCTCTGCCCCTTTGCAATCATTTCTTTTTTATGTTGGGTATACCAGTGCAATAAAGTAGCCTCAGATAACTTTGGCATAGACCGTTTAACTGAAAACCCGGAAACCCGTTTGATCAGGTTGCCGATAAAAGGATTAGAAACAAAAAAATTATACACCGAAGGCATCAGCGATCCCAGTTTTGCTGATGCAGAAAAGTTAGCGATTAATTTTGAGCGGAAGGGAACACCGTTGGCATCATAATACTGTTGCAGGAACTCTGCTTTCAGCTTGGCCATATCCACATTGGACGGGCATTCTGATTTACAGGCCTTACAACTCAAACAAAGATCCATCACTTCATAGATCTCTTTATGATCAAACCTGTTCAGTTTATCCGAATGTGTCAGGAATTCGCGAAGAATATTGGCCCTTGCACGGGTGCTGTCTTTTTCATCCCGTGTAGCCATGAAAGAAGGGCACATGGTTCCACCGGATAAATGCGTTTTCCGGCAATCGCCCGAACCATTACATTGTTCTGCATGCTGCAGAATATCCTGCTGATGAAAACGAAAAATACTTTTGAAGGCAGGTGTAAATTGCCCTGGTTCATAACGCAGCATGGTATTCATTGGCGGCGTATCAACAATTTTATTAGGATTGAAAATATTCTCCGGATCCCAACTGCGTTTAATCGCCTGTAATAATTGGTAATTCTTCTCCCCTACCATTTGTTGTATAAACTCGCCGCGCAACCTTCCATCGCCATGTTCACCGCTTAATGAGCCCCGGTATTTTTTAACCAGTGTTGCTACTTCTTCTGCAATCGTCCTGAATAATTGATTACCTTCTTTTGTTTTTAAATTGATGATAGGCCGCAAATGGATTTCACCCGAACCGGCATGTGCATAATGTACGGCATGCAGGCCATGTTTAGTAAGTATCTCATTAAAATCTCGGATATAAGCTGGCAGGTCATTTACATCAACAGCAGTATCTTCAATCACAGGTACTGCTTTTTCATCGCCGGGCAAGTTACCCAACAGGCCCAAACCGGCTTTGCGGAGTGTCCATATTTTTTTGGTATCCTCTCCAAATAAAACCGGGAAATGATAACCCAATCCTGCAGCACGCATTTCGGCTTCTACTTTTTGGGTGATATCAATGATTTCTTCACGTGTGGCCCGTATAAATTCAATAACCAAAATTGCACCGGGATCGCCTTGCACAAAAAAACGGTTCTTGCTCTGTTCAATATTCCCTTTCGTACATTCCAGTATATAATGGTCTATCAGTTCACTCGCACTGGGATGGTATTTCAACCCGATCAGGTTGGCCCTCAACGATTCATCAATGCTGTTAAAATGTACACATAATAATCCCGTTTCCTTAAGCGGGAGCGGCACTACATTCAGTTTAATTTCAGTGATGAATGCCAGTGTTCCTTCGGAACCGGCGATCAGTGAACAGAAATTAAAATCATCGCCACCGGCTCTAAAAGGGGCGGTATCCACCAATAGGTCAACCGCGTATCCTGTATTCCTTCGTTCAACTGTTTTTTTAGGAAATTCTTTCCTGATCTCCTCCTGGTTTTCGTAATTGCTCAACAGGCCGCGAAGGTTTTTATAAACAGCCCCTTCTAAATTATCCAGCTCACATTTAGCATGAAAATCATCAATAGATAGTTCACTGAATACCACTTCTGAACCATCACTCAAAAATACTTTTACTTCCAGTAAATGTTCACGGGTACTTCTGTAAATAACAGAGTTTGATCCGCAGGAATTATTGCCTACCATCCCACCAATCATGGCCCGGTTAGCGGTTGAGGTTTCCGGGCCAAAGAAAAGCCCATGTGGCTTCAGGAACATATTTAACTCATCGCGTATTACCCCGGGCTGAACACGTACCCAGTTTTGTTCTTTATTTAATTCAATTATTTGGGTAAAATGTTTTGATACATCTACAATAATCCCATTGCCTACTACCTGTCCTGCCAATGAGGTACCGGCGGTTCTTGCAATTATCGAGGTTTTATTTTGTTTGGCAAAAGCGATCAGCTTTGTTATATCCGCATTTGTTTTGGGAACGGCAACAGCCAAAGGCATTTCGCGGTACGCAGATGCATCAGTTGCATAAAGGGTTCGGATAGTAGTATCATGAAAAAGATCGCCTTCCAGTTGTTCAGACAGATGCTGCAGCTTCGCCTTCATTGATCGCTGTTGATGATTTTAGGTAGAGATACAAAAATATCCCTTTCTCCTTAATATGAGGTATAATAAAAAATAAGGCGCAGCAACTCTAATTGAAAATACCTTCCGCAAGAATGGCCTACCGGTTTACCGCTACAATAAGTGCAGCTAAAAGAATAACAACATACAGCAACACTAAAACAATCGTCATAATGCCATTATACCGGAACATTTTTTTCAGGTTAAGGAATGATTCATTAACCTGATCCCGGCTGCGCACGTGCAAACCTGATCTCATTTTATCTGCAAACCGGTACATGTATAGACAACGGAATAAAAAAATCACCGAAGCAATGATATATAGCAACCCTATGAAACCGGACCGGCCTGCCGAATTCATAAAGCTTCCTGAATAGTTATACCTGGTTGAAGCAGTGTTTATAAAAAAATATACTATTCCCATACCTATTCCTGCTAAAACGATTATTCCGCAGGCGATGAATCCCATGATGGCCAAAAATCTAGCCCAGCGGGCAGCTTCAGAAAGTTGTTCGCG
>JAYTOS010000309.1:0-2875 GCA_043747705.1 Bacteroidota bacterium | reverse complement strand
TCATGGGGCTTCACAGCAAGCGACGGGCCGGGACCGTGGTATAAAAAATTAAAAGGTGTGAACCGTACCTTCTATGATTATGTGGCAAGAGGCGCACCTTTCGGACCTGATGACGGCACCCTTTCTCCTTGGGCCGTTGCGGCCTCAATTCCGTTTGCGCCAGAAATTGTTATTCCAACAATCCGACATGTTATCGAAAGATTGCATTTAAAGGCACCGGGGAAATATGGTTTTGATGCAAGTTTTAATGCATCCTTTCCGGATAAAACAAAAAATCCCTATGGCTGGGTCTCGCCATGGAGGTTTGGATTGAATGAAGGACCGATTATTATGATGATTGACAATTACCAGTATGGATTCCTCTGGAAACTTATGAGGAACTGTGGCTACCTTTCTAACGGCCTTAAGCGGGCAGGTTTTACAGGCGGCTGGCTTGATACTACCATTTCAAATTCTTAAAAACTATTCATGGAGCAGTACGACATTATTATAATTTGGAAGGGTGCGGGCGCGAATCCCTGTTACATAAACTAAAAGATTCGAGAAAGAAAGTAATGGTTCTGCAAAGAGGTGGTTTTTTTTCCACAGGAAAAAGAAAACTGGAATAAGATAGAAGTACTTCAGAAATAAATGTATCATTCCAAAGAAATCTGGAAAATGCAAGGAATATTAACCTTCACCTGAGAACCGGATACTAGGCTGGCTGTAAAACCAAAGTATATGTTACTCCCGTGTTCCGGCTGCGAGAACTTAATCGCTCTCCCATTAGCAAAAGAGGCGGATAAAATTAAATGTGGCACTTACATATAAAACGGCTAAAGATACCCGCCTTATTTACAAGCTGTAGAAGGATGTAGTCCTTCATGATCTTTATGTAAGACAGCTTTTCCATTGTCAAAACTGATGATCCATATACTATCGAAATCTTCTGCAGACCATTTGCCGGGTTGGCTTACGCCCAACGCTTTCGCAATCCCTTTAATAGCGGAATGTTCCCAGACCAGCAACACTGTCCCATTTTTTTTGAGAATATCTGATGCAATGCCCGGGTAATCGGTTTCTTCAAAATTACTGTTCAGGCTAAGTTTATATAGATTGGCAAAAGGAGCTGCTGTTTGATACATTCTGGAGCCGATTGTTTTTTTACTGCTATGCATATTCGGAACATAGGTGTAATCTGGTTTACCGAATTTTTGGTGCAACACAGCCGGAAGGGCTGCGGCACGATTCTGGCCCTGACAAGACAGGTTGTGGCCTTTCTCGGGCTTTTCCCCATGCCTGATAATTACAACGCGCAAAGGGGATGTATTTTCTGCCCATGCCTGTGTGAAACATGGGAATAACAACAGCAAAATAAGCAGGTAACGAGTGTGGGATAAAGAGGTCATAGTTAACTATTCTATCATTTACTTAAAATATTATGCCAAGCATGGTATTATCGCTATTTAGGTCATCTGATTTTGTTTTTTACACTGCTAAAGCCTGTGGCTATTTTTCAATACTGAGATTATGAGGAAACCGAGTTGCACAGATAAAATGAGTAGACATTCTTATATAAAACTTCTTAAACCCACTTCTTCATTTTTAAAAGTGGGTGGTAATGAAAATTGTTAAAGGATATTTTGCTTTTCTGATATCAGGCCAACAACTAACTTTGTATAATGCCCCGCAACAATTTCCACGAAGCTTCCCAACCCCTGGAAGTAGCCGATACTGAAGTATTGACGGCCATCTCCCCGTCTTACAGCCTTATTGTGTGGAATGATGAGGTAAACACTTTCGAATGGGTAATTGATACCCTCATAGAAGTCTGCGGCCATTCTACCGAACAAGCCGAACAATGTGCCATGCTCATTCATTCGCAAGGAAAATATGCCGTAAAAAAAGGAGAATACGATATCCTTAAACCCATGTGTGATGCCATTACAGACAGGGGGATTGGGGCGACTATTGAGGTAATGGCAGGATGATTTGAATTTTGAATTTTAGATGAACCCTTATACTTGCCTGCTTTATTGTTCATTTTATTCCTGACTTCCGTCTTTCCCGGTTTCCAACTATTTTTGACCATGCCCTTACATGCTTTAGATCAATCCTTATGGTTTCCCCCTGTTGAAGATGCCGGTGAAGATGGTTTGTTAGCCATGGGCGGCGATGTTAGTGTTAA
Source organism: Bacteroidota bacterium (assembly GCA_043747705.1). Lineage (GTDB taxonomy): Bacteria > Bacteroidota > Bacteroidia > Chitinophagales > Chitinophagaceae > Sediminibacterium. The sequence goes on along the minus strand of JAYTOS010000309.1, from coordinate 708 downwards.
CCGGTTATTGCTGGCATATAAACAAGGTATTTTTCCCTGGTATGATGGAGATATCCCGCTGTGGTGGTGCCCTGATCCGCGTTTTGTGCTGTATCCGCAAAATTTAAAAGTGAGTAAAAGCATGGAATCACTGATTAAAAAAAGGCGTTTCCAGTTTACCATTGATAAAGCATTTGCACAAGTCATCCGCAACTGTAAAGAATTACAACGCAAAGGCCAGGACGGTACCTGGATCACAGATGAACTGGAAGCATCTTTGAATGAGTTACATACATCGGGGTTTGCACACAGTGCAGAAGCCTGGTTAAACGGCAAATTGGTAGGCGGATTATACGGGATAAGAATGGGTAATCTTTTCTTTGGAGAAAGTATGTTCAGCAAAGAAAGCAATTCCAGTAAATTTGCATTCATCCGTTATATACAACAATTACAACAGGAAGGAATTTGCCTGATTGATTGCCAGGTATACACCCCGCATTTGGAAAGCCTTGGTGCAGAAATGATCGCGAGAAAAGAATTCATAAATATACTGAAAACAAATACCTGATCTTACAAGATTGGTGAATTATTATTTGCAGATTTGCAAACAATCACAAAAAAAAGAATACCATTCACCATTCACCACTCACAACTCACCATTCACGATCAGTTATATCCATACATTCTTTCCACATCCTTTACAATCCGCTCCATATCATGGTCCTTACC
>JAYTOS010000308.1:0-6273 GCA_043747705.1 Bacteroidota bacterium | reverse complement strand
TACATCATTGAACGAATAACCACCTGCCCGTTAATGGCCATCGGCCTTTCTTGTATTTTATGCATTCCTAGAATAGCACTTTGCGGGATATTGATAATGGGTGTACTCATTAAACTTCCAAATACACCACCATTGGTAATGGTAAATGTTCCGCCCTGAAGGTCTTCTGCGGTAAGTTTACTGTCCCTTGCTTTACCTGCCAGTTCTACTACTTTCTTTTCAATCTCTGCCATACCAAGGCTTTCTACATTACGTATAACCGGAACGGTTAATCCACGTGGTGTACTTACAGCTATGCTGATATCGGCATAATCATGATATAGTATCTGGTCGCCATCAAGGTATGCATTCACAGATGGCCATTCACCCAAAGCGATCGCACAGGCTTTGCCAAAAAAACTCATGAACCCGAGGTTAACGCCGTGTATCTCTTTGAATTTATCTTTATACTGTTTACGTACTTCCATGATTTTTGTCATATCCACTTCATTAAAAGTGGTAAGCATAGCTGTGGTATTCTTTGATTCAACCAATCTCCTGCTGATGGTTTTACGGAGGCTGCTCATTTTTTCCTGGCGAACATTGCGGGTAAATAATTCGTTACCGGTAAATGCTTTTTTGCCGGGATTGACTAATGCTTCCAATACATCATGTTTCATGATCTTTCCACCTGCACCCGATGCTTTGATAGCAGAAGTATCTACTTTCTTATCAGCTATAATAGCAGAAGCAACCGGCGTTGCTTTGATTTCGTTAGGCACCGCGGTTACCGGAGGCTGACTGGTTGCGGGTTGCGGGTTAGGCGTTGCGGGTTTGTTTTCTACCGGTTTAGGTGCTTCCGGAGCCGGTGCAGCAGCAGGTTTTTCAGCTGTTTCATCTATTTGTGCTAATACATCCCCGATATTTAGTGTATCACCTTCTTTTGCCTGTGGCTTGAGGGTACCCGCTTTTTCAGCATTCACTTCAAAAGTAGCTTTCTCACTTTCCAGTTCAGCAATCACTTCATCACGTTCTACCCAGTCGCCTTCTTTTTTTGTCCACTTTAGCAGCGTTACTTCACTTATGGATTCGCCGATGGTTGGCACTTTAATATCGATCATAAAAAAATATTTCAGTCTGTGGTTTGTCGTCTTTTGTTTGTGGTTATTATCTGAACTAAGGGTAAGTTTCGTTATTTAAAATTTAAACATTACATTAGGTAATTACGAATTACAAATTAGGAATTACGTTATATATTAAATGCGGTTTCAATAATTTCTACCTGCTCCTGTACATGCACTTTGTGATAGCCTGTTGCGGTTGATGCACTTGAATTTCGACTGATGACACCGAAATTAATTGATTTAAGATTCATTTGTAAAAATGCGGCGGCACCCATATTCAGCGGTTCTTCCTGCACCCAGAACCAGGTTGCTTTACTATACTTTCTATGCAATCCTTCCAATTGCTTGTATGGCAAAGGATATATCTGTTCAAGACGCACGATGGCAATATCCTTCCTGTTGTCTTTCTGTTGTTTGTCGGCCATTTCAAAATACAGTTTACCTGTGCACATCAATACTTTTTTCACCTGGGCTGCATCTTCAATAAAATGGTCGTCTATCAATTCTTTAAATCCTCCTTTGGTAAATTCACTGATATGGCTAAACGTAACCGGGTTACGCAGATTAGCTTTGGGCGAGAAGTTGATTAATGGCTTGCGGAAACTCCATATTAATTGCCTTCTGAAAGCATGAAACAGGTTAGCTGCGGTAGTAATATTGGTAACCACCAGGTTCAGTTCTGCACACATTTGTAAAAATCTTTCCATACGCGCACTGCTATGCTCGGGGCCCTGGCCCTCGTATCCATGCGGCAATAACATGACAATACCATTCTGACGTTGCCATTTTTGTTCGCCGGCCGCGATGAATTGATCAATCATTGTTTGAGCACCATTACAGAAATCGCCAAATTGTGCTTCCCATATTACAAGGGCATTGGGATTGGCCATAGCATACCCATATTCAAAGCCCAGTACCCCATACTCACTTAATAAAGAATTATAGATCCGGAATTTTTCCTGTTTTTCCTGAAAATGATTCAGGCGGTTATAGCCTTTATTCGTATTCTCATCCCGTAGAATCGCATGGCGGTGGCTGAAAGTACCGCGCTGCACATCCTGCCCGCTCATACGAGCGATATTACCTTCCACAAGCAGTGAGCCATAAGCGAGCAATTCGGCGGTAGCCCAGTCTATTTTTTGTTCGGTGTCTAACAGTTTAATTTTATCCTGAATCAGTTTCTCCACTTTTTTAAGTGGTTGAAATTCTGCTGGCCATTTCATTAAGCTGTTGAAAAGCCTTTTTACTTCTTCATCGCTGATAGCTGTTGAAGGGGATACTTCAAAATCTTCAGCGGTTGCCCTGCGCAAACTTTTCCAAGCCAATTCGGGTGATTGATATTTATAGGGCAATGGATTTTGTTTGATCTCATCCAACCGTTCCTGCAGATCGGCCCAGAATTTCTTCTCCATATCCTTGGCCAGTTGTTGCGCATCCTCTTCGCCATTCTCGATCAGAAACTGCGTATATATTTCCCTTGGATTTTGGTGCTTATCTATCAATGCGTATAACTGCGGCTGGGTATATTTCGGATCATCTCCTTCATTATGGCCATGTTTGCGGTAACATACCATATCAATAAAGATATCGCTGTTAAACTCCTGGCGGAAACGGGTAGCCATCTCGGCACATTTTACTACTGCTTCTGCATCATCACCATTCACGTGTAAAACCGGTGCCTGCACCATCGCAGCAACAGATGTACAATAATCTGCACTTCTTGCATCATCGAAATCCGTTGTGAAACCGATTTGGTTATTAATAACAAAATGTATAGTACCTCCGGTATAATAACCACGCAGGTTACTCATTTGTAAAATTTCATACACAATACCCTGTCCGGCAACAGATGCATCGCCATGGATAAGTATCGGCAATATTTTATCGAAATCGCTTTGATACAAAACATCTGCCTTGGCCCTTGCAAACCCAACTACAACGGGATCTACCGCTTCAAGGTGTGAGGGGTTGGGCATTAATTTTAAGTGCATGGTTTTATTATCAACCGTCTGTACCTCGCTTCCGTACCCCATATGGTATTTTACATCGCCACTACCCATCGTTTGATCTATTGTAGCTGTTCCTTCAAATTCACTGAAGATCTGCTCATAGGTTTTGCCCATGATATTGGCCAGTATATTCAAACGGCCGCGGTGTGCCATACCTATCACCACTTCGTGTACATCATTATTCGCTGCTATATTAATGATCGCATCAAGTGCAGCAATCGTGGTTTCGCCACCTTCCAGTGAAAATCTCTTCTGGCCGATGTATTTAGTGTGCAGGAATTTTTCAAACATCACACCCTCATTCAGCTTTTCAAGTATGCGTTTTTTCTGCTCTAACCCAATCGGGTTTGAAAAATTCTTTTCCATCTCCGTTGTCAGCCAGTCTATTTTCTTTTGGTCGCTGATATACTTGAATTCAATGCCTACATGGTTCGCATAGGTATTTTCCAGATGGGCCAGTATGTTACGCAGGCTGCTGGTTCCTAATCCCACCAGGTTTCCCGCCTGGTAATTTGTATCCAGATCTGCTTCTGATAAACCGAAAAAAGACAGATCCAGATTGGCTCCGCGGTCTTTACGGGCACGAATAGGATTGGTTTTCGCCAGCAAATGTCCCTTATTCCGATAACCCAGGATAAGGCGGTATACCCGTATCTCTTTCATCCAGTCTATACCAGTTGCCTGTGCCGGGGCAGCCTGTATGTTTGTGGCTGTTAATCCATTGGTTACAGCAAAATCAAAGCCTTCAAAAAATTTCTTAAGGTCCTGATCCACTGTAGCCGGATCTTTCACAAATTCATTATATAAGCTTTCTATGTAAGCCGGGTGGGAGTTGGTGATATACGAAAAGTCCTTCATTTGGCGAGATTGTGCTGCTTTTGGGCAAATTGTTGGCAAATATCGGTCTTTGATGGCAGAAAATAAGCCAAATCTGGATGAAACTATGAAAAGTAGGGGCGCAAAAAAGTGAGTAAGAATGATCGTTTTAATAAAGAAAACCTGGATTGTTTGTATTCATGTCTTTACTGCATATGAAAGTTTTAGGCTTTTTTCATTTTTTTCACTTTAAATTTCACTATTTCACTCTCAGTCCTTACCTTTGCCGTCCTGAAAAAAACAGAACATGGCAAATCACTCAGCTACAAAAAAAGACGTAAGACAATCAGCCAAGCGTCGTGATCGTAACCGTTACTATGGTAAAACTACCCGTAATGCTATCCGCGAACTTAAAACCAATACTGATAAAAAAGTATACGGAGAACAGTTACCTGATGTAGTTTCTATGATTGATAAGCTGGCGAAACGTGGTATCATTCACAAGAACAAAGCCGCCAATCTGAAGAGCAAATTGACTAAGAAAGCAAACGCAGCTGCGTAACCCTATTTATAGCACATAAAAAAAGCCGGTCAATAATATTGATTGGCTTTTTTTATGTGCTTTTGGTGGCATTTGCATTATTGAGTGTTACTGTAAACCGGTTAATGTCATTGCCGATGGGTGTATAGGTAACGGTTCCCTTATGAACGGATATGAAACGGTTCACGATTGACAGGCCTAAACCATACCCCTTGGTTTTAAGCGCATTGCCCCCCCGGAAAAATGGGGTCATTATTCTATCCTTTTCATCATTCGGCAACTGGGTGCCGGTATTATCAACATGCACAAATATTACTTCCCCGTCGGATTCAAGGGTAATATTTACTTTTTGGTCTATTGAGTACAGATAAGCGTTTTTGATCAGGTTGATAAAAGCCAATTTCAACAGGGTGTCATTTCCCTCAATAATAAAATCATTATCGTTTTCCGGGATAGTACTAAACATAACGTTCAGGGTGAGGTTGGGGAGCATTCTTTTTGCCTGGCCAACGGTATCATATATTACCTCATCAATCCGCAAGTCTGGCCAATTCTGAATATAGCCCATATTATCATACTGCGATATCAATAATAATGAGTTGGTCAACTCGATCATTTCCTGTTGTTCTTCTTTTAAAGAGATTAATAATTTTTGATACTCCTCTTCTGTCATTTTTTTACCTAATGCCGATTCCGTTTGCGACAGCATAGTAGCCAGCGGTGTACGCAACTCATGCGAAGCATGGTACACAAAACTTCTCTGGAAATCAAATGCTCCGTCAAGCCGCTCCAGCATTCCATTAAAATTGCGGGCTATATCATTAATTTCATCTTTGGTATCTGTTACTTCAATACGTTGTGTGAGGTTTTGAAAAGTGGTTTTTTTCATTTGCATACTCAGTTTTGTTAAAGGCATAAAAGCCTGCCGTACAAAAAAGAATGACATAAATGCCGTCAATATTAATCCACCAACGAATACAAAAACAAGTATCAATTTAAGATTGGAAAGTTTTTGAAAGCCGGGTTTATCAAAACCGGCAGCTATTACGGCATAACCGGTATTCATAACTGCAAGCCCCACATACTGGTAATTATTATCATCGTACCAGTAATATTCTTTCTGTAATTTAATTTTATCAAGCAATGCCTGATCTGCTGTAAAATGCAGGGTATCAGGGATCTTATTAACGATTTTTCCGTTCCCATCAAGTATTACAACCCTTTCGTCATACACCGTACTATTGTGCAAAATAGAGGTCAATATTTTTGAAGCAATATCACTACGGTTGGCGTTTTGTGAAGTGGTATTATAAAACTGTACTCCCTCATTTTTTACCCGTTCATAAAAATCTGATTCCCTGTAATTATAATAGAGGAAATAAATAGTGACAGAAGAAATCAATAAAATAACAGCTACAAAAAAAGTAAACAGCAGGGCAAAACGTAATTTCAAATTCATGCACGGCTATTTATTTAATGTAATAACCAAAGCCCTGCTTTGTATGGATCAGTTTCTGCGGAAAGGGTTTGTCAATTTTATTACGAAGAAAACTAATGTACACTTCAATGGTATTGGTTCCGGTATCGAAGCTTAGGTCCCATACTTTTTCCAGTATCTCCTGTTTCGAAATAACCCTTTCTTTGTTCCTGGCCAATAACACCAGCAAGGTAAATTCTTTTGCTGTGAGGTTTATATTTACCCCGTTGCGCACTACTGTTTTATTCAGGAAATCAATTTCCATGTCCTCCACGAAAATTTTATCAGATTCAGATGGCAGTTCCGAACGCTTTAAAAAAACTTTTA
>JAYTOS010000307.1:0-5282 GCA_043747705.1 Bacteroidota bacterium | reverse complement strand
AAATGATCCTTGAGATCAAATCCGAATTCAGACAAAATCCATTTCTGCAAAAAATGGCCTCCAAAAAGCATACTAAAAACCCAGGATACACAACCGATAACGTTATAGAATCCAAACTTCTTTCTATCCATTTGAACAATACCCGCTACAATAGGTGCGAAAGTTCTGATGATGGGGATGAACCTGGCAATAACAATAGCACCCCCGCCATGCTTTTCATAAAAATCATGCGCCTGACGTAAATACCTCCGTTTGAAAAGTATATTCTCTTTCCAGTCATACATAGTAGGACCTACTTTTCTGCCAAACCAATACCCTACTGAGTTACCGGCAATACCAGCCATCGAAATAAGAACCAATAACACAACCAGGTCTAGGTATTCGTTACCGGTATGGAGGATTTCATTGGCAATATCGCTACTGTAGATACCTGCAACAAATAACAAACTATCACCTGGTAAAAAAAATCCTGCAAACAATCCCGTTTCTGCAAACACCACAAATAAGATCAGCCATAAACCGCCATGTTCAATATAGAACTGCGGTTGTAACAATTGGCTCCAATGAAATGCATCCAATAAAAAGTTATATAACAGCATAATTGTTTTCTTAATTGTTAATAACAGGCGCAGGCTCTAATGAATTCTCCCATTTGCTTACCACACTCGTGGCCAGTGCATTACCCAATACATTGGTAGCGGTTCTGAACATATCACAAAAATGGTCTATCGGTAAAATGAGTGCTATACCTTCCGGTGGGATATGAAACATGGCACAGGTGGCTAAAACAACTACCAATGAGGCCCTTGGCACTCCGGCAATACCTTTACTGGTTATCATTAATACCAGTAGCATGGTTAATTGGGTACCTGAATCAAGATGGATACCATAAGCCTGTGTGATGGCGATACTGGCAAATGTCATATACATCATACTCCCATCCAGATTAAACGAATAACCCAAAGGCAGGATAAACGCAACAATTTTATCCTTGCATCCGAATTTTTCCAACTCTTCTGTTAGCTTCGGAAATACGGCTTCGCTGCTGGTTGTACTAAAAGCAATGACCAATGGTTGTAAGATTCTTTTTAAAAGTTCCGGCAACCGTTTTCTTAATATAATAAAACCAACCGATAACAATAGGGCCCATAAAATCGCTATTCCTAAAATAAAATACCCGAGGTATTTTCCATAAAATATAAATACATCGAGGCCCTTGGTTGCAATTACTGCAGCCATGGCACCAAACACGCCAAGTGGTGCAAAATTCATCACATAGCCAACCATTCGTAAAATCACCTGCGCAGCGGCATCCAGACCTTTTACCACCACTTTGGCTTTTTCACCCAGGGCAGCGGTAGCTATACCAAAGAATATGCTGAAAACCACCAGTTGCAATATTTCATTATTGGCCATTGCCTCGAAAATACTTTTTGGAAACACATGCTCTACAAACTTCTGAATATTGAATTCCTGCGTTTTACCTACCAGGTCCTTGGCACCATTTATATCAGCATTACTCAGGTCAATACCTTCACCTGGCTTAAAAAAGTTGACCAATAACATGCCAAGCAGCAAGCTAACCAATGAAGCAGTAATAAACCATAACATCGCTTTTCCCCCCACTCTGCCAACAGTTTTCAGGTCACCCAATTTGGCTATTCCTACCACCAGGGTAGAAAATACCAGGGGTGCAATAATCATCTGCACCAGTCGTAGGAAAATAGTGGTTAGTAATTTGATATTGGTAGAAAATGATTGGATAAATGCCGGGGAAGACTGGGTATGAATAAAATAACCGAGAATAACACCGGCTAACATAGAGATAATGATATATATGGTGAGCCGGTTAGATTTTTGCATGGTAGCCAATAAATTAGTTTCGCAATATAAGATTTATGTTGAAATGGCCTTCCTCAGTACCTGCTCACCTGTTTATAAAACATTTGAAGCGGAAAAGCAAGAAATGACTATTTTTCCAAAACTTTTTAATTAAAGAACCCAAACAAACAATACTATGAGTTTATTCAGAAAAAAATCACTAGATGGATTGATGGCGCAGGCTGCCGATTCGGAAAAAGGATTGAAACGCACGCTGGGGGCCGGAAGCCTCATTGCACTGGGTATCGGCGCCATTATCGGTGCCGGCTTATTTGTAAGAACCGCCGCCGCCGCAGGAGAACATGCCGGACCAGCCGTTACCTTATCTTTTATTGTAGCTGCTGTGGGTTGCGCCTTTGCAGGTTTGTGTTATGCTGAATTTGCTTCTATGATTCCCATTGCGGGCAGTGCTTATACATATGCCTATGCAACCATGGGCGAACTGGTTGCCTGGATTATCGGTTGGGCCCTGATATTGGAATACGCCCTGGGTGCCGCCACCGTTTCTATTGCGTGGAGCGAGTTCCTGAATAAACTGCTTGAGCAGTTCCATCTCGGTTCAATACCGTACGAATGGTGCCATTCCCCTTTTGAAAAAGCATTGGATGTTGCCGGTGCAATGCATCATGGTATCATGAACATACCCGCTCTTTTTATCCTTTTATTACTGTCATTGTTATTAATCAAGGGTACACAGGAATCGGCTTTTGTAAACGCGATTATCGTATTTATCAAAGTAGCCATCGTTGTGGTATTTATTGTAGTGGGTTGGAAATTCATCAATCCTGTTAACCATACCCCCTACCTGATCCCTGCCGATGCGCCTGCCGCCCTCAAACCGGATGGCAGCCTGTATAGTTATACCGACTTTTTCCGTCATGGATGGGGTGGGGTATTAAGAGGTGCAGCCATCGTTTTCTTTGCCTTTATTGGTTTTGATGCGGTGTCTACTGCCGCCCAGGAAGCAAAAAATCCAAAGAGGGATATGCCCATCGGAATATTGGGTTCACTTGTGATATGTACACTCCTCTATGTTCTTTTTTCTTATGTATTAACCGGTGTGGCTCCTTATACCGATTTTGTAAAATCAGGAAAAGAAGCTTCAGTAGCTTATGCTATTGAAACGTATATGGCTGGTTACGGGTGGTTAGCTAAAGCAGTTACCATCGCTATCCTCGCCGGTTTCTCCTCCGTGATATTAGTGATGCTGATGGGACAAAGCCGGGTATTTTATACAATGGCATCGGACGGGCTTTTACCAAAAGTCTTCTCTGACCTGCACCCCAGGTTCAGAACGCCTTATAAATCAAACCTGATCCTGTTTGTTTTTGTGGGCTTGTTTGCTGCATTTATTCCCGGTAGTGTGGCGGGTGACCTGACCAGCATCGGAACTTTGTTTGCTTTCGTGCTGGTTTGCGTTGGGATTTGGGTGATGAGGAGGAATGATCCTGACCGCGTTCGTCCATTCAAAACACCAATGGTTCCATTGGTTCCTATTTTGGGTATTGTTGTGTGTTCTGCCATGATCTTTTCATTAGATAACAGGACCTTACTTAGTGCCTTTGTATGGATGCTGATTGGCCTGGTGGTATATTTCAGCTATAGTAAAGCAAACAGCAAACTGAAAAGTTAACGCTGATAGCTAAGTTAGTGTACAATAGTGAATGGTGAGTGGGCAGTAATCCTCTCACCATTTATTTTTCGACCATTTCCCTGCAACATTACATTTTCCCTATTCGCATAGCATCAAGAATCAAGCATCAACGACAGCATCCACTATCAACACCCAATATCCAGCATCCAAGATCCATTCGGCTAAAATATTGGCTACTTACATAGCTTCCGTTAATTTTGCCATCCTTTCAATAACTCATCTTTAATACAAATACCATGGGAAGGATTTTTGAAGTACGTAAAGCCACCATGTTTGCCCGTTGGGACAAAATGGCCAAACAGTTCACCCGTATAGGAAAAGAAATTGTGATCGCGGTAAAAGCCAATGGTCCGGATACGGCTACCAATCCTGCCCTGCGCCGGTGTTTTCAGAATGCCAAGAGTGTGGGCATGCCAAAAGACCGTGTGGAAGCCGCCATTAAAAGGGCCATGGGCAAAGACACGAGTAACTATGAAGAAATCCTGTACGAGGGCTATGCACCACATGGTGTGGCATTACTGGTAGAAACAGCAACAGATAACCATGTTCGTACGGTGGCTAATGTAAAAAGTCATTTTAACAAAGGCCACGGTGCTTTGGGCAATAGCGGTAGTGTGAGTTTCCAGTTTAAGAAAATGGGCGTGTTTAAATTAAAGCCGGAAGGTTTGACTATTGATGACCTTGAATTGGAACTGATAGATCATGGCCTGGATGAATTAGGAGAAAGTAATGATGACCAGGGCAACCCCATCATCGTTTTACGTTGCGCATTTGTTGATTTCGGAAGCCTGCAAAAAGCCCTGGAAGATAAAAATCTAATCCCCATCAGCGCAGAACTGGAATGGATACCCACTACCACCGTTCCCGTTTCAGATACTGAAGCAGAAGATGTAAGTAAATTGATTGAAAGATTAGAACAGGATGAGGATGTGAACAGGGTGTTTCATAATATGGGATAAAAGTAAAAAGTAAAAATGGGAAGTCCGCATTTTGACTTTTTACTTTTTACTTTTACCTTGCTTACATAGTACCTTTACCGCATCATGGTCGATCTTAGCAACACAGCAAACCCAATCATCTTTTTCGATGGCGTATGTAACCTATGCACAGGCAGTGTACAGTTCATCATCAAACATGACCCCGCGCATCACTTCCGTTTTGCTTCTTTGCAGAGTGAAATCGGCCAGCAGGTATTACGGGAATTCAATCTTCCCACAGCCGAATTCGGTTCTTTTATTTTATTAGAAAAGGGTAAACTGTATACAAAGTCTTCCGCAGCATTTAGGGTAACCCAAAAATTAAATGGTGCCTGGCCCTGCTTATATGCATTTATGATCATTCCTTCTTTTATCCGGAACGTTGTTTATAATCTGGTTGCAAAAAACAGGTATAAATGGTTTGGGAAGAAAGAGGAATGTTGGGTGCCAACGCCGGAGTTGGATAATCTTTTTTTAGGCTGACTTCTTTAAGCAAGTTCACCTTTACTCACAACACTATCTGCTTCTATTCTGTTTAACTGCCTATCTATGGGCAGTGTAAAATAAAAGGAAGATCCTTTGCCTTCAATGCTTTCAACCCATATTTCACCCCCATTTTTTTCTAAAAACCCTTTTACTAATAATAAGCCAATTCCCGCGCCTTTATTATCTTCCCGCGCTTTTAAAAGAGAGTTCAGTTGAGGGCTAAAGAGTTTTTTCCTTATTTCTTCAGACATACCCATTCCGGTATCTTTTATCTCAACGATCAT
>JAYTOS010000306.1:0-2582 GCA_043747705.1 Bacteroidota bacterium | reverse complement strand
ATGAAACAGCGTATAAATAACTATGATAATATTTTTTTTTTGCAGGCGTAGTATTAACAGCAGTTGTTTATGCAGATATATATGAGTGGATAATTATTTCTGTTAATAAATCCCGGTCTTTTGAAGAAGTTAAGCAAATGTATCTACGCAGGTTTCCTATGTCTTTTAGAAATCCAAGGGTGCTTACTTTTATAGAAGTAATTCTTTTGTCTATCGCTGTATTTTTCTTTTTTATAACCCGGCACGATACGTATTTTAAAGTGGTCAGCAGGATTTTATTGGGACTGGATATTTTGATAATAGCGTGGCTGTTGTTTACTTTAATGTAACAGATAACCCGCAGATTACAGATCAATCAGATTTGATAATCTGCGGCTTAAATTTCTTTACTGTAAATAACTCCTCACAAACCAGGCCCACTTCTCATGTTTCTCCATAAGCCCGGTTAGGAAATCGGCGTTGCCGAGGTCTTTGTATTTGTCGTTGAATGCGGTAATATCATTGCGCAGGTTGCATACCAATGTTTCGTGGTCGGTCAGCAGGGTCTTTAATTGCTTTTGCTGGTTATTGGTGTACTCCTCTTCGGTAAGATTAGTCAATTTCAGGAAATCTTTCAATCGCCCTTCAGAATAATGTCCCAGCATGCGCACCCTTTCAGCTATTTCATCAATGGCTTCATCAATACCATCGTACATGTCTTCATAGAACTTATGCATCTCCATAAAATTACTGCCTTCAACATTCCAGTGGTAGTTGCGCACTTTGGTGTACAATACATACTCATCTGCCAGTATTTTATTTAATTGAAGGGCAACTGCTTCTTTGTTTTTATCCGTAATCCCGATGTTTGCTTTCATGTAATATGGTTTTAACAATAAATAAAAAAAATAATATGGGTACTTATAAAAGTAATAATTTACTTAATTTCTTTAACATACTTCTCTAACCACTGGTTCTGCTCCCACAACATATGTAATAAATTTTCTTTGCCGCGGTAACTATGTGCTTCATAGGGCAGGAACACAAAGCGAACCGTTCCGCCATTTCCCTTAATGGCAGCAAACAAGCGTTCACTGTTAATAGGGTATGTGCCTGTATTATCATCCGCCTCACCATGGATAAGCAGGATAGGCGTTTTAATCTTATCCGCATAACTGAATGGGCTCATTTCATTATACAATTGTGGTGCCTGCCAGTAAGTTCTGTCTTCATTCTGAAAGCCAAATGGCGTTAAAGAGCGGTTGTATGCCCCGCTACGTGCAATACCGGCTTTGAAAAGGTTGGTATGCGCGAGTAAGTTGGCAGTCATAAACGCACCATAACTATGGCCACCTATTGCCACACGTTTTCTGTCGCCCACACCCATTTCAGCCAGTTTATTAATCGCTGCTTCTGCATTCGATTGTAACTGTGCGATAAAGTTATCGTTCGGTTTTTTATCGGCACCGGGTGCCACAATGGGCATTTCGGCATTATCTAAAATGGCATAGCGCTGTGTTACATAGAAAATGGGTGAAGCCCAGCTGATAGTCGTAAAACGATCCTTGCTTCCGCGTATCTGTGCTGCATCGGCGGCTGAGTTAAATTCTCTTGGGTAAGCCCAGATAACAACAGGTAACGGGCCATCTTTATCCTTGTTATAACCTTTGGGTAAATAGAGGTCACCGGTAAGGTCTACACCATCGGCTCTTTTGTATTGGATTTTTTCTTTGCTAACACCCACTAAACCGGGATAGGGATTAGCAAAGTTGGTAATTGGCTTGTCGGCTATACGCAATACCAGGTTTTTAATATAATAATTCGGTGGCTCTGTTTGTGATTCGCGGCGGGTAAGTAATACTAATTTATCAGCATCAATTACTTCTTCTATCACTTCAAATGAACCTTCTGTACTACGCCAGATGATATCATTTTTTTTGGTTGTTAAATCAAACTTAGCCAGAAAAGGCAAATCACCTTTTGGTGAAGAGCCTGTTGCATTATTCATTAAAATTTTGGTGCCGTTATCCGTGGTTTGTATCACAGTTCTACCAAATTTATTTTTGGTACTCACAGGTGTCCCCGGATTATTATAGGCATCTGTCTGGTTGCGTTCATACAACATCTCGAGGGTGTTGGTAGTGGTATTGTATCGGCTAACCCTGCTTGTTTGTTTTGACCTGGATATTTCAAAAACCAGCGCTAAAGATGCATCTCCCCAGGTGGTTCCGGCATAACGCATTTTGGTTTTAAACAACTCTTTACCTTCACTGGTAAATGGTGCGCTAAGTGAATAAACCGCATCATGATAATCCATCTGTTTTTTAATCAAACCGCTATCTAATGGCATGGCCCAGGTAATGGTGGCAGCTTCATCATCTCTCCAATCAAAGCCCCTGGGTACATTCTGTGTGTTATCATTTCCTGAAGGTGTTCCTTCAGTTGAGGGCAATTCAGCCAATACTTTTATCACTTTACCGCTCAGGTCATTAATAGATATGGTTGAAGGGAAACCATTGGCAGTTACTAAATAAGAAAACGGTTTCTTAATGGTACGCACCAGCATATATTTTTTGTCGGGCGATAAAGCAAATGTGCTTACA
>JAYTOS010000305.1:0-9936 GCA_043747705.1 Bacteroidota bacterium | reverse complement strand
GGTGCCATTAACATTCCGATAGCAATTCCTGCTGCAGCTGCGCCTATAAGGCCTAAAATAACTTTACTTGAATTTTCCATAATAGATTTTTTAATTTTTAAATGCTTTCCCATATCTTTAAAAAATCATTCCTTATCGAAACTGAATAACAGAACACATTCAGAGGAAATAATTCCACAATAACTTTATAATACATTCATTTTCAGGTGGCATAATATTAGAAACATAACTTGCATGAAACGTGTTTTAATAGTAGATGATGAAGTTGATCTGTGCTTATTGATTAAGAACTACCTCAACAAAAAAGATTATGAAGTTCATACCGCACACACGCTTTCTGATGGGGTGAAGAAAATTGAATCTATTTCACCCGATGTACTTCTATTAGACAATAACCTTCCGGATGGAATGGGCTGGAAAGCAGCGGAGAGCATACATCGCCAATTCCCGCAAATGAATATCACCCTTATCAGTGCCTACGAAACACCGAAGGATTTTAAAACAAATATGCATATCCATATACTGGAAAAGCCCATTTCACTAAGCGACATAGAAAAATATCTATAGTCCCCTACCTGCTAATCTAACTTACAGCCTCACTTATTACTTCCTTTCCTTTAGCTTTTTGCGCCCTGTTATTGTTATTTTTTCTTATCAGAAGCAAGTAAAGCAACCCCAAATAATCCCACGCCAATACCTGCGAAAACAGGCCATCCCACGGTTTTATTTTCTTTCTTATTAATTTCCAATGGGCCGAGATCTACTATTTTCTTCTCTTTGGTAAATGAGAAAGATGTGAACACACACATTAAAATACCCACAATGATTAAAACAATGCCTAAGTTTTTCATGCTGTTTCTTTAAGGTTTATAAAGTGATAGAAAGTAAAAGTGCACTGACTCGGAAAATACAATGGCTACACCCACCCTATCCTGAAAATGTTAAAATATTATGCCTTAGTGTAGGATAAATTGATGGGTGTTCTTTATAAGATACCCAGGGTGGCAGTAAGACAAATACTACTCCATGCAAGTAAAATGTAGAAATCAATCCACGAATAATATATATGACTGGGGAATGATGTTTTTAATACAAAGGCAGATAAACATAACCCATGAAGAAACCCTCTTCTTTTAATTTACTGCTTCAGGAAATTGGCGATCAGGTACAATTTATAGGAAACTTTACACGGAATATTTTCAAAAATGGTTTTGAATGGAATGAATTTATACGCCAATGTTATTTAATTGGCTACAAATCGGTGGGCATTGTTGTGTTGACCGGTTTTATTCTTGGGTTTGTTTTAACCCTTCAATCTTTGCCTACTTTAAAAGAATTTGGTGCCCAGAATTATGTTCCGAGTATGGTTTCAATCTCTGTAATACGCGAAATAGGTCCGGTTATCATTGGACTTATCTGTGCCGGCAAGATAGCATCCAGCATTGGTGCTGAGCTGGGGAGTATGAATGTAACAGAGCAGATAGATGCTATGGAAGTATCGGGTGCCAACCCTGTTCAGTACCTGGTTGTAACAAGAATACTGGCATGTACCCTTATGGTTCCCATACTTACCTTATTAGCCGATACAGTTGCCCTGGCCGGCGGGTATGCAGGCACTAACCTTTCGGGCCATATGAGTGCCACACTTTATTTTACCAAATCTTTTCAAACCGTTGTCTATTCAGATTTCTTCCCCCCATTAATCAAAACGATCCTGTTTGGCTTTGCCATTGGTTTTGTAGGTTGTTACAAAGGTTTCAATTCAAATAAAGGAACCGAAAGTGTTGGAATAGCAGCCAACACATCTGTAGTAACGGCTTCAATATGGATTATTGTACTGGATGCCATCACTGTTCAAATTACCAATTCAATAGTATATAACTAAGGCTTTAAAAAAAACGAATGGAAAATGTAATAGAAATAAATGGATTAAAAAAAGCATTTGGCGATTCTGAAGTCCTGAAGGATATTAATATGACTGTTGCCAAAGGTGAGAATGTAGTTGTATTAGGTAAGTCGGGCCAGGGTAAATCTGTAGCTATCAAATGTATTGTAGGAATGGTGGTACCAGATGCCGGTTCGATAAAAGTATTTGGGGAAGATCTAAACGAACTCAATAAAGATGCGCTGAAAAAATTAAGAACCAGAATCGGGTTCCTTTTTCAAAGTGGTGCATTATATGATTCAATGACGGTAAGGCAAAATCTTGCATTCCCTCTAACACGGGTGCTGCAATTAAAAGATAAACAGGAAATAAACAGGTTATGTGAAGAGGTTCTGGAGGCGGTTGGTTTGTCGGATGCGATAGATAAAATGCCTTCAGATTTATCAGGCGGAATGAGAAAACGAATGGCCCTGGCCAGGACACTTATTGTAAAACCTGAAATTATTTTATACGATGAGCCCACAACCGGCCTCGATACCATCACATCAAAAGAAATAAGCAATTTGATTTTGGATGTACAGAAAAAATATAAAACAACTGCCGTAATCATTACCCATGATATTCCCTGTGCAGAAATTACAGCAGACCGTATACTGGTCATGAATGAAGGCACATTCATAGGCGAAGGAACCTACCAGGAATTATCAAACAGTAATGACACATTTATTAAATCATTCTTTAAATAACCGAAATGGAACCTCTATCATCACAAAAAATAAAAACCGGCATACTGGTATTGGTTGGCTTCTTATTGCTCCTGCTTGCTGTTTATTTTATAGGACAGCAAAAGAATTTATTTGATAAAACGTTTACGATACAGGTAAAGTATAAAAATGTATCCGGCTTACAGGTGGGTAATTTTGTGCGGTTTACCGGTATTAACATAGGAACGGTTGACAATATAAAAATATTGAACGATTCAACGGCACAGGTAAATTTATCCGTACAGAAATCTGTTCAAAAATATATTAAAACAGATGCTGTGGCTACCATTACCAGTGATGGCCTGATGGGAGATAAACTTATACAGATCGTACATGGCAGTGATACTGCGTTTCTCATAAAAGACAATGATTTTATTATTGGTCAGAACCCGGTTGAAATGAATACGATCATGACTAAAATGACTGTGGTTGCAGAAAATGCTGCAGTATTAACTGATAACCTGGCTGATATCGTATATAAAATCAACACCGGAGAAGGTTCACTGGGAAGATTAATCAACAGCGATAAATTAGCTAAAACCCTGGAAGGAACCCTTGCCTCCTCACAACAAACCGTTCAAAGCATTAAGAAAAGTGCGGATGGTTTTAGTGATAATATGGAAGCGGTGAAACATAATTTTCTTTTACGGGGATATTTTAAAAAGAAAGAACGAAAGCGCGTTCAGGATTCTATCGCCAAAGCAAAAGCTATCGTAACCCCAGATCCCAAAAAAAAGCAATAACCATCCGCATTAATTATGAAAAGAATACAATTACTATTTGCCAGTGCGTGTTTAGTTACGCTTACAACACTATTTATAATGGGTTGTAAAAATAATAAAACAGATAAAACGGCCTTAGATAGTACTGTAATCACTCCATCCCTTTCTCAACTTACGGATACAATGAGGAAGGCTGCCAAAGATTCATCAGTTAAAAAAGAAGATAGTATTTCTATATCAGCCAACAGAAATAAAGAAACAGGCAACGAGGTCAGGTTGAAAAAAGTAAGCAGGAAAGGAAGAGTTATTCTGGAGCTGTTAAAGAAAGGCACCCCTGAAAAAATCGAATCAGATAAAGAAGGGATTTATAATTGTGCGGAAGTGATGCCCAGTTATCCGGGGGGAGAAAATGCCCTACGGAAATTTATAGAAACCACCATTCACTACCCCGAAAATGCCATTGATGATAATATACAGGGCACAGTAAAAGTATATTTTGCTGTTGATGAACAGGGCAAAGTATATAAACCCACTATCATTTCTCGAAAATTAGGTTATGGCCTTGAAGATGAAGCACTGCGGGTAATCAGGCAAATGCCGACATGGATTCCCGGACAGATAAAAGGCAAAAACGTAAAAACACATGTCACACTACCGATAACCTATAAAATAGATTAAAAAATATTATTATACATACTAATGATTTGGGATTGCTTACTAATCTAACCGCCTCGCATGGGGAAAAAAATTCCCATATTGGGTGGCAATATTTATTGGGGAATTCTCCAAAGTATTCATAATGAGCATTTTAGCTACTTTTAATATTGGCATTAAATGTGCAATTTATTTTAAACATTTATTGAATTGATTTGAAAATATATGGCATTAAAGAGTGAATTACTACATTCATTTTTGTATTATTTATCAAATCAGTCTTTCATTAACGGAGACCAAAACCTTACTGATGAGTAAATCAAAAGAAACTTCCTTACGTCCTGCTCCGGGTAAAGCTACCCTTAGAAAAAAAGTAAATGGTTTATCAAATCATTCCTCCGCTATCGCTAAAAAAAAGAAACCTGTTACACTTAAACGCGTGAATGGAACAATGGTGGAGGAAGATGCACTATTCAGCAGCCGTGACATGCTTGAGGTATTGACTGAAGTAAAAAATGGGAATTTTAGTGTCCGCATGCCAATTGATCAGATTGGGCTGAACGGCAAGATTTGTGATACCATCAATGATATTATATCGTTGAATGAAAAAATGATGATGGAATTTACCAAGGCCGGAAATACCATCGGTAAACAAGGTAAGCTCACACAGCGCATAGAAGTACCCAGTGCCCGCGGATCCTGGAGCACGGGTGTTGAATCTCTCAATACATTAATATCCGACCTCGTTCACCCCACAATTGAAATTGCACACGTTATCAGTTCTGTTGCAAAGGGAAACCTTTCGCAGGAAATGCCATTGGAAATAGGCGGCCATTACCTGCAGGGAGAATTTGCCCGTATTGCCAAAGAAGTAAACGACATGGTAAAGCAGTTAAACCTTTTCTCTATGGAGGTAACACGTGTGGCAAGAGAAGTGGGCTCTGAAGGAAAATTAGGCGGACAGGCAAAAGTAAAAGGTGTGGCGGGTGTATGGAAGGACCTTACCGATTCAGTGAACCAGATGGGTAGTAACCTTACCGCACAGGTAAGAAATATTGCCGAGGTAACCACAGCCGTGGCAAAGGGCGATTTATCTAAGAAAATTACGGTGGATGTAAAAGGTGAAATATTGGAATTAAAAAACACCATCAACACAATGGTGGATCAGTTAAACTCCTTCTCATCAGAAGTAACCCGTGTGGCACTTGAGGTAGGTACTGAAGGAAAATTAGGCGGGCAGGCACAGGTAAAAGGTGTGGCCGGAACATGGAAAGATTTAACAGATTCCGTAAATCAGATGGCCAGTAACCTTACGGGCCAGGTAAGAAATATTGCCGAGGTAACCACAGCGGTGGCAAAAGGTGATTTGTCAAGACAAATTACCGTGGATGTAAAAGGTGAAATCCTCGAATTAAAAAATACCATCAATACGATGGTGGATCAGTTAAACTCATTCTCCGCAGAGGTAACTCGTGTGGCACGCGAGGTAGGATCGGAAGGAAAATTAGGGGGACAGGCAAAAGTGAAAGGAGTAGGTGGTGTATGGAAAGACCTCACCGATTCGGTAAACCAGATGGGTAGCAACCTTACCGCACAGGTAAGAAATATTGCCGAGGTAACCACAGCGGTGGCAAAAGGAGACTTATCAAGAAAAATTACGGTAGATGTAAAAGGTGAAATATTGGAATTGAAAAACACCATCAATACAATGGTGGATCAGTTAAACTCATTCTCCTCAGAAGTAACCCGTGTGGCTTTGGAAGTAGGTACGGAAGGAAAATTAGGCGGACAGGCACAGGTAAAAGGTATTGCCGGAACCTGGAAAGATTTAACGGATTCTGTAAATGGTATGGCCGGAAACCTTACCGGCCAGGTGCGTAATATTGCCGAAGTAACCACAGCCGTGGCTAAGGGTGATTTATCAAGAAAAATTACGGTGGATGTAAAGGGTGAGATCCTTGAGTTGAAGAATACGATCAACACGATGGTGGACCAGTTAAACTCATTTGGTTCGGAAGTAACCAGGGTAGCACGAGAAGTAGGTTCGGAAGGAAAATTAGGTGGACAGGCCGATGTACCTGGTGTAGGCGGAACATGGAAAGACTTAACGGATTCGGTAAATAAAATGGCGAGTAACCTTACATCACAGGTAAGGAATATTGCCGAAGTAACCACTGCCGTGGCAACAGGTGACTTATCGCGTAAAATTGATGTGGATGTAAAAGGCGAGATTCTCGAATTGAAAAATACCATCAATACAATGGTGGACCAGTTGAGGGGATTTGCCTCTGAGGTAACACGTGTGGCAAGGGAAGTAGGTTCGGAAGGAAAATTAGGCGGACAGGCTGCGGTGGAAGGTGTGGGTGGTGTATGGAAAGACCTCACCGACTCTGTAAATGGGATGGCCAGTAACCTGACAGGACAGGTTCGTAACATTGCCGAAGTAACAACGGCGGTGGCAAAAGGCGACTTATCAAGAAAAATCACGGTGGATGTAAGGGGTGAAATATTGGAATTGAAAAATACCATTAATACAATGGTGGATCAGTTAAACTCATTTGGTTCCGAGGTAACACGTGTGGCAAGGGAAGTAGGTTCGGAAGGAAAACTGGGCGGACAGGCCGATGTACCGGGTGTGGGTGGAACATGGAAAGACTTAACGGATTCGGTAAATAAAATGGCCAGTAACCTTACCTCGCAGGTAAGGAATATTGCGGAAGTAACCACGGCGGTGGCCAATGGGGATTTGTCGAGAAAGATTGGTGTGGATGTAAAAGGTGAGATTCTCGAATTAAAAAATACCATCAACACGATGGTGGACCAGTTAAGGGGTTTTGCCTCGGAAGTAACCCGTGTGGCCAGGGAAGTAGGTACAGAAGGTAAACTGGGCGGACAGGCTAATGTACCGGGCGTTGCAGGTACCTGGAAGGATCTGACCGATTCAGTAAACCAGATGGCAGGTAACCTTACCGCACAGGTAAGAAATATTGCAGATGTGGCCATTGCCGTAGCAAATGGCGACATGTCGAAAAAAATTACGGTGGATGTGCGCGGAGAAATTCTGCAGCTGAAAGAAACGCTCAACACGATGGTGGATCAGTTGCGTGCATTCGCATCTGAGGTAACGCGTGTGGCACGTGAAGTAGGTACCGATGGTAAATTAGGCGGACAAGCATTTGTGCCGGGTGTAGCTGGTACGTGGAAAGACCTGACAGACTCTGTAAACCAAATGACAGGTAACCTTACGGCACAGGTACGGAACATTGCTGAAGTAACCAAAGCGGTAGCGAGTGGTGACCTTTCAAAAACAGTAGCCATTGACGTAAAAGGTGAGATTCTCGACCTTAAAAATACCATCAATACCATGGTGGAACAATTAAACTCATTCGCATTTGAAGTAACCCGTGTGGCGCGTGAAGTGGGTACGGAAGGTAAGCTGGGCGGGCAGGCAGAAGTTAGAGGTGTGGGTGGTACATGGAAAGATTTGACAGACAGTGTGAACATGATGGCATCCAACCTTACTAACCAGGTGCGCGGTATTGCCAAAGTGGTAACCGCCGTTGCTACAGGAAACCTGAAACAAAAATTAGCCATTGTATCACGCGGTGAGGTAGCACAGTTAATTGACACGATTAATGAAATGATTGATACGCTTGCACTGTTTGCCGACCAGGTAACCACAGTGGCGCGTGAAGTAGGTGTGGATGGAAGATTAGGTGGCCAGGCCTCGGTACCAGGGGCTTCGGGTATATGGAAGAACCTGACGGAGAACGTAAACCAGCTGGCACAAAATCTTACCACACAGGTTCGTTCCATTTCTGAAGTGGCTTCGGCGGTAACCAAAGGTGATCTTACCCGTACCATACGCGTAGAAGCCAAAGGTGAAGTGGAGGCGTTGAAAGATACCATCAACCAGATGATCGCTAACCTGAAAGAGACCACACTACGCAACCAGGAACAGGATTGGTTAAAATCGAACCTTGCCAAGTTTACACAAATGTTGCAGGGACAAAAAGATTTGAAAACAGTTACCCAGCGTATCCTGTCGGAATTGGCGCAGGTGGTTACAGCACACTATGGTGCGTTCTATATTTTAAACCAGAATGAAGAAACACAGGTTAACAAACTGAGTTTGTATTCAGCCTATGGATACAAATCTGAAAAAACAATACCGACTGAGTTTGCTGTTGGCGAAAGCCTGGTGGGCCAGGTGGCATTTGAAAAAGAAAGGATCATCTTGTCAAATATACCGGGTAATTATATCAAGATCAATTCCGGTTTGGGAAGATCTAAACCTGCCAACCTTATTATCCTGCCTGTATTATTTGAAAATAAAGTAAAAGCAGTTATTGAACTTGCTTCATTGGATACATTCAGTGAAACACACCTTGACTTTCTTGAACAATTAACAGAAAGTATCGGTATTGTATTGAACACAATTGAGGCCAATACACGTACCGAAGAACTGCTTACCCAATCGCAGTCACTGGCCGGTGAGTTGAAAATTCAACAGGAAGAATTGAGCCGGACCAATGATGAACTGCAGGATAAAGCACTCTTACTGGTTAAGCAAAAAAATGAAGTGGAGGATAAAAATAAGGAAGTGGAAGAAGCGCGTAAATCACTGGAAGAAAAAGCAGAACAGTTAACGCTTACTTCCAAGTACAAATCAGAGTTCCTTGCAAACATGTCGCATGAGTTACGTACCCCGCTCAACAGCCTGTTGATCCTTGCCCAGCAATTGTATGAAAATGTCGAAGGCAACCTGAATGATAAACAGATACGGTACGCCAAAACCATTCACTCATGCGGGGATGACCTGATACAATTGATCAATGATATCCTTGATCTTTCGAAAATTGAATCAGGATTTATTACGGCGAACATCTCCCCTGTTCGTTTTGCTGAAATTGCTGCTTTTGTTGAAACAACATTTAAACCCATATCAGAAGCAAGGCACTTGCGCTTTACTATTGAAACGGATACCAAGCTTCCTGTATTAATGGAAACAGATCTGCAACGTTTGAACCAGATCCTTAAAAACTTATTGTCGAATGCCTTTAAGTTCACAGAAAAAGGAGAAGTGAAACTGAGCATATATGAAGCGAAGAAAAACTGGAAACCCGGCAACCTGAATCTCGATACAGCTAAAAAGGTGGTCGCGTTTGCCATCAGTGATACAGGTATCGGTATCCCACAGGAAAAACAAAATATCATATTTGAAGCTTTCCAGCAGGCGGAAGGATCTACCAGTAGAAAATACGGCGGAACCGGTCTGGGCTTATCTATCAGCCGTGGATTAGCAGAATTGTTGGGCGGCACAATTGAACTCGAAAGCAATACAACAACGGGCAGCATTTTTACTTTGTTCGTGCCTATTGATAGCGTTACAGGACTTGTATTAAAAGACCCCAGTGATACTTTAACCTCTTATCAGCAATTTCAATTAGGGCCGGACGCAACAGAAATAGATACACTTATACATTCCATCCGTGTTACCAGTGAAGGTGAAACAAAAAACCTGAGTATTGTAAACGAGATGATCAATGATACAGGTGATGACAGAAATAATATAACGGCTACTGATAAAGTGATTTTAATTGTTGAAGACGATCTTCGTTTTGGAAAAATTATTATTGAAAAAGCCCATGAGTATGGCCTTAAAGGCATCGTTGCCATCAGTTATATAGAAGTGTTTGATTTCATTACCCGGTTTGCTCCAATTGCCATCACTCTTGATGTAAAATTACCTGATACAAGTGGTTGGAGGGTACTGGACCTCCTCAGGAATGACCTCAACTACCGGCACATGCCTATCCACCTTATTTCAGGTGAAGAAAACCGAAACCTCGCTTTGAAAAGAGGTGCCAGGAGTTTCCTGCTAAAACCACTTGATAATGATTCACTGACA
>JAYTOS010000304.1:0-2983 GCA_043747705.1 Bacteroidota bacterium | reverse complement strand
GCAGGAATTTCAACCAGCCTGTGGCCAGCCAACTGAGCATTACGAATTCTGGTTAAGAAGTCTGCTATAGGATCAGTTACCATGTTTATTAGAATTAATCTTGTTCAAAATATTTTTCCCTTTCTCCCCTTCACAGGGGTTTGGGGGTTGGATTACCAACTTGCTTTTTTCACGCCTGGTATCAGACCGTTCAATGCCATGTCGCGGAACATGATCCTTGAGAGACCGAAGTATCTCATATACCCTCTTGGACGTCCTGTTAACTGACAACGGTTTTTTAACCTTACAGGTGAAGCGTTTTTGGGAAGTAGGTCTAAACCTGCACGATCCCCGGCTGCGAGTAATGCAGCACGTTTATCGGCATATTTTGCCACCATTTTCTCACGCTTTCTTTGCCTGGCTTTTATGGATTCTTTTGCCATGTGATATTAGTTGTTTTCTTTTTTAGCATTTTTGAAAGGCATACCCAATTCTTTTAAAAGCTCGTAAGCTTCTTCATTGGTAGCTGCCGTTGTTACGAAAGTGATATCGAGACCGGTAATTTTATTCACCTTGTCAATATCAATCTCAGGAAAAATGATCTGCTCGGTTACACCTAATGTGTAGTTACCGCGGCCATCAAATGCCTTGTCACTGATACCTTTGAAATCACGTACACGCGGTAAAGCAACAGATACTAACCTGTCAAGAAATTCAAACATCTTCTCACCTCTTAAAGTTACGCGGGCACCAATCGGCATACCTTTACGTAATTTGAAGTTCGAGATGTCTTTCTTAGACATGGTAGGAACTGCTTTCTGACCAGTGATCGTGTTCAATTCTTCTACTGCGATATCAACCAGTTTCTTATCAGTCACAGCGCCATTGACACCACGGTTGATACAAATTTTTTCTAATTTAGGAGCTTGCATTACAGTTTTGTAAGCGAACTTCTTCATTAAAGCAGGTATAACCTCTTTGGTATATTTATCTGCTAATCTCGGAGTGTATTTTACAGTACTCATTATTTGATTACCTCCCCTGATTTTTTAGAGATACGAACTAATTTACCATTTTCGCGTGTGCGTTTGGCTTTCGTTGGCGCACTATTCTTGGCATCCCATAACATTACATTACTAATGCTGATAGAAGCTTCGATCTTTACAATACCACCCTTTGTGTTTGAAGCAGAAGGTTTGGTATGCTTAGTTGCAATGTTAACACCTTCAACCACCACACGGCCTTTGTCAACAATTACTTCCAACACCTTGCGGGGTTTTTTCAAGTCCTTGTCATCGCCGGTAATCACCACAACAGTGTCACCTTTTTTGATGTTGAATTTGGGTTTAAATCTTGTACTCATTTTTCTACGCTTTATGCTTTTTACGCTGAACGCTTAATGCTGAACGCTAAACGCTAAAAATTATATTAAGTGCTTCTTGCAAATGGCTTATTGCGTTATGCATTAAGCGTTTTGCGTTATGCTTTTTTAAAGAACTTCAGGAGCCAATGAAATAATCTTCATGTATCCTTTATCACGTAATTCCCTGGCTACCGGCCCGAAAATACGTGTACCACGTGGTTCATCTGAATTGTTTAATAATACAACCGCATTATCATCAAAACGGATATAAGAACCATCTTTGCGACGCAACTTATTTTTAGTACGTACGATAACCGCTTTCGATACAGTACCTTTTTTAATACCGCCGGCAGGGATTGCATCTTTTACAGTAACAACTATTTTGTCGCCGATGCGTGCATAATCCTGACCACTGTTACCAAGAACCCTTATACAAAGGACCTCTTTTGCTCCACTGTTATCAGCTACGTTTAACCTGCTTTCTTGCTGAATCATTTTTTTAAGCTTTTAGCTTTTAGCGGTTAGCTTTTAGCTAACCAAAATCATTTTTCCTGCCTTTCGCTAATAGCTAACAGCTAATGGCTAATGGCTAATAATTACTTCGCCTTCTCAACTACTTCCACCAGTCTCCAACGCTTTGTCTTGCTCAGCGGACGGGTTTCCATAATTTTTACAATATCACCAACCGTACACTCACTCTTTTCATCATGAGCATGGAATTTGGTGGTT
Organism: Bacteroidota bacterium; assembly: GCA_043747705.1. Taxonomy (GTDB): domain Bacteria; phylum Bacteroidota; class Bacteroidia; order Chitinophagales; family Chitinophagaceae; genus Sediminibacterium. The sequence continues at coordinate 912 of JAYTOS010000304.1, read as the reverse complement.
TTCTTTACGAACTTACCGTAGATAGGGTGTTTTACTTTTCTTTCTACAGCAACAGTAATGGTCTTATCCATCTTATCGCTGGTTACCACACCTGTCCTTGTTTTGCGCAAATTTCTTTCAACCATTTTGTAAGCTTTTAGCTTTTAGCGGTTAGCTTTCAGCTAACCAAAATTTATTACGTTTTCCCGTGTTTGCTAATAGCCAACAGCTAATAGCTTACGGCTTTAAACACCTATTTCTTTTTTCTTCAATTCCGTTTGTAAACGGGCGATGTCCCTGCGAAGACCACGAATATTCATCGGGTTCTCAAGTGGAGAAATCGCATGAGCGAACTCAAGCTTTTTCAACCTTAACTGATCTTCCTGGATTTTTGATTTCAGGTCAACCACATTCAGGTCTTTTATCGTTTTGTTGAACTCGTATGTTTGTTTGTTTGCCATTGTGTCGATTTGAAAATTTTATGCCTGCAAATCCCTTCTTACGATGAATTTGGTTGCAATTGGTAATTTTTGTGCTGCCAGTCCCATTGCTTCTTTAGCAACGGCTTCTGTAACACCATCACATTCGAAAATGATACGTCCTGGTTCTACTACAGCAGCCCAGAATTCAGGGTTACCTTTACCTTTACCCATCCTTACTTCAGCTGGCTTGCGGGTAATGATTTTATCAGGAAAAATACGGATCCAAACATTTCCTTCCCGTTTCATAGCTCGGGTCATCGCCTGACGGGCTGATTCGATCTGACGGTTAGTCAGCCAAATCGGCTCTAATGCTTTCAGGGCATATGATCCGAATGAAATGGAAGTTCCACGCTTAGCTACTTCGCGAATGCGTCCTTTTTGCTGCTTCCTATGTTTGCTTCTTTTAGGCTGTAACATTTAAATCAATTTGAAAAGTTGAGAATTGAAAATT
>JAYTOS010000303.1:0-22456 GCA_043747705.1 Bacteroidota bacterium | reverse complement strand
CGTGGAATTTTCGTAATATCATCTTTACCCAATTCGAGTACACCCAGACTATCTTTCGGCATTTCATCAGCTTTCTTCTTTTTTATTTTGGCATCGCGGATATCTTTATAGAAAGGGCGGATACGAAAAATAATAAAGCGGCTGTCGTAGGTAATTACCGGACTGTAACCACGAGGCACTTCTTTGGTATAGCTGCCATTAACAGACTTTATCACCAATAAAGTATCACCTTGTTGCGGATTAATGGTGTATGCCACATATTTACCATCATTACTTATCATACGGCTGCCGATACTTTGCCAGGCGTCATAGACCGAATGATCCAATGGTTTTTTTTGCGAGAAAGTTGTAGCGGAAATCATACAACAGAAAACAAGTAGCAAATTCTTCATATACAGTTAGTTTATGGGATTCCGAAGATAACTAAACAAAAAGCATAGTTATTTGTTACTTAGATGAATTTTATAAACGGTTATCCCGAAACAGCTTTTACGCAAAAAAAGGTTAGTAAAAGAAACAGGTGATATATTTATCTTTATCATCTAAAATAAAAAGTATGAAAAAAGCAGCATGTATCATTTTATTCCTAACGGTTATCGCAGGAAATATAACAAAGGCCCAAAACCATTCACTGGTAAAAAAATGGGAGACCGATACCCTTTTAAAAACACCTGAGTCTGTTTTATTTGATGCGAAAGCGCAATTACTCTATGTATCCAATATTGATGGGACCCCGGATGGGAAAGATGGCAAGGGCTCTATTGGCAAAGTGGCGCTCGATGGCAAGATCATCGTAACCGATTGGGTAAAAGGCCTGAATGCCCCTAAAGGAATGGGTATCTATAAAAACAAACTCTATGTAGCCGACCTAACGGAAGTAGTTGTGATAGATATTGACAAAGCAGCCATTATACAACATATTCCCGTGGAAGGATCTATTTTTTTAAATGATATTACCATTGATAAAAATGGCACTGTGTATGTGAGTGATACCCGCGCATTCAAAGTATTCCGGATTGAAAAAGGATTTGTGGTAACCCTGCTGCAAAACCTGCAGGGGCCAAACGGTTTATTAGCAGTGGGCAGTGATCTGCTGATATTAGACAAGGGAAGCCTGGTAAACTTAATTGGCGGGCAACTATCCAAAGTTGCAGAAGGCATGGATCCAAGTACCGATGGTATTGAAATGGTAAAAGAAAATGAATATATAGTAAGCTGCTGGAGTGGTGTGATATATTATGTATTTGCCAATGGCAACAAGCAAACCTTATTGGATACCCGTGCACAAAAAATAAACAGTGCGGATATTGGGTATGATGCAAAAAAGAAAATTGTTTACGTACCTACTTTTTATAAGAACAGTATTGTGGCGTATGAATTGAAATAGTGAGTAGTGAATAGTGAGTAAAGGGAAGCATTTTCGTTACTCACTATTCACAACTCACATCTCCCGCCTCGCAAATAGCTTGATCATTAAATCTGTTTCTTCCTCACTATCCGCAACATTTGTAAAACCACCGATAGCAAGATCAATGCGAAGCCGATATAAAAACTATTATTTAGTTTTTCATTCTCTTTAAATAACAGAAAAGCCAGCAGGATACCGTATACCGGCTCTAAATTCAAACTAAGGTTTTGCGTAAAGGCAGATACTTTTTTTAATGCCTGCAACATCAGGTCCATGGCTAATACAGTGCACAGCCAGCTTAATACCAATAACCAACCCCAATCGGATACGGTAGGAAAAAGATAGCTGCCAGGGAAATAGTAAAGGTACACAGGCATACATAAAGTGAGTATGATCAGTCCACCGCTTAATTCATACAACATCAGCGTTTGCGGCGGCGCTACTTCTACATTTTTTTTATTCAGAACTGAAAATAATGCCCCTAATAAAGCAGATGCAATTCCAAGAAGTATACCTGTACGGTAACGGCTATCAAAATGAAAAATGAGGTAGATACCCGCTAAACTGATCATCCCCAACCTTACTTCGACCCAGCTGAATTTTTTATTGGTGAGTAAAGGCTCTAATACTGCAGTAAACAAGCCTACGGATGCAAAACATACAAGGCCAATAGAAACATTCGCCATTTTAATACTGGCATAAAAACAAACCCAGTGCAGCGCAATCAATGAACCGATACCCAGTAATTTCCATACTGTTGCCATATCAATTTTAGCTATTTTATTTTTCCATGACAGCCACACAAATAAAGTAACCACTGTGAGCATGATACGGTACCAAACCAGTACACCGGGAGCTAACAGGATTAAAACACCCAACACACCCGTAAATCCCGCCAGGAAAACAGAAATATGTAATTTGATGAGTGCCTGTTTCATGAAGCATAAAGAAACAGAATATTTTTTGATATCCGGTTATCAATACTGGGTATAACTACGTTTGGATATAAAAAGAAATATCATCATATTGTAATAAATTCACAATCGAGCATCATCTTTAAATAGCCCACATGAACCCAATCATCAGTCTTAAAAATGTATATAAAAGTTACGGTAGCAAACAAGTATTAAAAGGCATTAACCTGGCTATTTATCCCGGACAGGTAATAGGGTATATCGGTCCAAACGGTGCCGGTAAAAGTACCACGGTAAAAATTTTATGTGGGTTGATCGCAGATTATGAAGGTGAAGTAACCATCGAAGGTATCAACCTGAAAGAAGACCCCATCGCCGTAAAAAGTAAGATAGGGTATGTACCCGAGCTGGCAGAATTATATGATGTACTAACGCCCGTTGAATTCCTGGGTTTTATGGCCGAGTTGTATAATATGCCCAAAGAACTTGCCAATGACAGGATTACAAAAATGCTTACCGCTTTTGGTCTCGAGACAAATATGCACCAGCGGATGGACACTTTCAGTAAAGGTATGCGTCAGAAAGTACTGATCATATCCGGCTTATTGCACAACCCGCATATCATTATACTTGATGAACCGCTTAGCGGGTTGGATGCCAACAGCGTAATCATTGTAAAAGACCTCATCAGTAAACTGGCCAGGGAAGGGAAAACTATTTTTTATTGCAGCCATATGATGGACATCGTAGAAAAAGTAAGTGACCGGATCATACTCATCAGTGATGGAACCGTAATTGCTGATGGAAGTATTGAGGAATTGCGGCAACAGCAGGGTAACCACAGCCTGGAGTATATTTTCGCACAAATGACAGCTAAAGACTCCCTCTCTGATGCTGCCGACCAATTGATGAATGCATTTGGAAACTAAGCAACCCATACTTCCATGAACATTATAAATAGATTTTTTCTCCGCGTCTTGTTGTTACCTGCCCGCTTATACCGGAACATGGGCGTAAGCATCCCGCACCTTACAGCCATACTTACCACCAAGCTGATCATGGATGACAGGAGGCCGAATTCAATGCAGCTAACACAAAAAAAGAAACAACAGAAACCTATTAGTGGTGCCACATTGGGTACCATGTTCTTATCAGCAATTCTGGGAGCTGTATTCCTTGTAAGCTTTGCTGTTGGGAAGGATTACATCACCCAGTTTACCATCTATTTTTCGTTTTATATTTTTGTGCTGGCATCAACACTTATTTCAGACTTTACCTCTGTACTGATTGATGTGCGCGATAACATGATCATCCTGCCCAAACCCATCAACGATAAAACATTTGTACTGGCAAGGCTGCTGCATATCATTATCCATGTATCAAAACTGATGCTTCCCATGACATTGCCGGGTATGATATGGATCAGTATTTATGAAGGCATCCCGGGTTTACTACCCTTTCTTTTTTTAATAGTAGCCGCTACCCTCTTCACTATTTTCCTGATCAATGCACTCTACATTTTTATTTTAAAAATGACAACACCGGAGAAATTCAAAAGTATCATCAGTTATTTCCAGATATTCTTTGCTATCTTTTTTTATGCAGGATACCAGCTGGTTCCACGATTGGTTAGTAAAGCAGCATTGGCCGATTATAGTATCAGCAGTTCCAGCCTGGCATGGTTTGCACCCCCTTATTGGTTTGCCGGCAGCTGGCTATTTTTGAGAAATTTTCATATGATTTCCCCATTCATGATTTGTTTTATATTAAGTGTGGCAGTACCTATTGCCAGTGTGTGGATCGTAATCAAATATTTTGCGCCGTCTTTCAACGAAAAATTATCACTGATCAGTGGCAGTGAAGGAGAAGCTGCGCCAGTAAAAGCAAACAGTAAGGGGATCATTTCCACCACTTCTGTCTATATTACTCAAATGGCAGAATGGCTTACGCAGCGGGGTGCAGAACGGATGGCATTTTTGCATACCTGGAAATTAACGGGGCGAAGCAGGGATTTTAAAATGAAAGTGTACCCATCACTCGGTTACCTCGTTGTATATATTGTGATCATTTTCATGAATGTTAAAACAAAAATATCATTGAGCAGTATCCAGGAGGAATCGCGTGGGGGTAAATTTATTTTTATAGGGGTTATCTACTTCAGTAGTTTCATTTTATTAATGGCACTTAATCAGGTAGTCTATTCAGAAAAATTTAAAGCAGCCTGGATTTATTATATCACACCAATAAGCAAGCCGGGCCACCTGATCAGCGGTGCGGTAAAAGCCACCATGGTTAAATTTTATTTTCCGTTGGTAGTGGCAACTTCTGTGTCGGCTATTATTATTATAGGGCCAAAGATCATCCCCAATTTGGTGTTAGGTATCTGTAACCAACTTTTAATCACCATGTTCATTGCTTATATTTCAGTGAGGGATTTACCTTTTTCTGCGCAGCAATCCACTGCATCAAAAAGCGGAACGTTTATCAGGGGATTATTTTCCATGCTGATTCCGGGCGTATTGGCCGTATTACATTATATGGTGTATACTTATTTGCCCGTAATCATAATTCTATGCCTGTTATCGGGTATTGCTGCCTGGTTAATGATGGATGCTGTAAAAAATAAAAGCTGGGAAACTGTATTGACGAACAACTATGATGGATTAGGAACCCCATCAGTTCGATTTTGAGGTAACCATAGAATCAGCATCAGCATTCTTTACCCGTTTACGGTAATTCTTGAACAGGCTTTTCCATTGAATGCTGAGCACACCCAATACACCCTCTTTAATAATGCCCTTACTCATCTTACTAACCCCCGTTTTACGATCAATAAAAGTGATAGGTACTTCTTTTAAAGTAAAGCCTAATTTCCAGGCGGCAAACTTCATCTCTATCTGGAAAGCATACCCCACAAACTGTATCATATCAAAATTAATCGCCTCAAGTACACTCCTTCGGTAACAAACAAACCCTGCAGTAGGGTCATTGATTGGCATCCAGGTAATCATTTTGGTATATAATGCACCCCCTTTAGAATAGAGCTGCCTGTCTAATGGCCAGTTTTCTGTTTTACCACCGGGCACATACCTGCTTCCGATAGAAACATCTGCGCCATCAATTTTGCAGGCATTGTATAAACGTTCAAGATCATTCGGATTGTGCGAGAAGTCTGCATCCATTTCAAATATAAAAGCATACCCCCTTTCTATGCTCCATTTAAAGCCATATATATAGGCGGTACCCAAACCAAGTTTTCCTAATCTTTCTTCTAAAAATAATTGATCAGGATAGGTGCCCATTAATGAACGTACAATAGAAGCTGTGCCATCGGGTGAGCCATCATCAATGACCAACACATGGTAATCTTCTTGAAGAGTAAAAACAGCAGTTATAATGGCAGCAATGTTTTCCTTTTCATTGTAAGTGGGTATGATGACTATTTTTTTCAAATAAAAGGGGATGGGTATTAATTTTCTAAGTTACAACTTAGATGCTTTTGACATATTAACATATTAAACTATCTTATTAAAATTAGCACAAATTTTATGTCAAGGTTTCTTTACAAGCGTGCGATTAAGGATTTCGGTGAGTTTTTGCTTGGTATTCATGGCAAAATCACCTTTCATCATCCAGTCGTAGTACTGGGGTTCTTCTTTTAACACTTGTGTAACGGGCTTTCCTTTGTGTTTACCGAAGTTGAATATCTCAATCCCCTTGTCTTTAATAAACCGGCGTGCGAAGTCAACAATATCATCTTCGCCGGTAAATTTTACAATGCTTTCTACCGTATTTCCTATTTGAGGGTAACGTTCTACCTGCGCTTCGAGCACCTCCCATGTTGCCGTTGCATCTACTTCGGCACTGTGCGCACCTTCCAGCGTTTTCTGGCAATAAAATTTATAGGCCGCACTCAAGGTTCGCTGTTCCATCATGTGAAATACTTTCTGTACATCCACCAGTTTCCGGCCCTCAATTGAAAATTCGATACCTACACGCAGAAATTCTTCTATCAACATGGGTATATCAAAACGGTTGCTGTTATACCCGCCAATATCGCAGTTCTCAATAAATTGTTTTATTTCATTGGCCACCTGCTTAAAAGAAGGTGCATCTTTTACCATCTCATCTGTTATCCCATGGATCTCACTGGAACCTACGGGTATTGGCATTTGGGGATTAATGAGTTTTCTTTTAGGCTGACTGGTACCATCCGGTAATATTTTCACAATGGCTATTTCCACAATACGGTCGGTGGTGATGGATATACCGGTTGTTTCCAGATCAATAAAAGCGATAGGACGTGTTAGTTGAAGTTTCATTAGGCTGATGACAAGTGGTTTATTGCGTGATTTGTTTTGCAAAAGTAAGCATATCCAAGCCATCATAGTTGCCGCTACTCATCAAAACAATATTCGTATTTTGATAGGTTTGTGATTGCAACCATTGCCATAAGGTTTCTTTTTCATTCATGACCAATAAACCCTGTTTGCCAAAACCTTCCAGCACTTTTACAACGGGCAAAGGGGGCATACGTTTCAGTTCCAGCGAGTGATTTGAATAAAATACAATAGCTGCATCGGCTTTGTCCATTGCCCCACGGTATTCAAGCATAAATTGTTCATTAAGGCTGCTGTAAGTATGCAATTCAAGAATGCCAATCAGTTTCCTTTCGGGATATTGTTGTTTCAATGCCTCAATGGTGGCTTTTACTTTACTGGGGGCATGCGCAAAATCGCGGTACACATTCGTACTGTTATTTGATGCCAATAGTTCTAACCGCTTTGCGGCACCTGTAAATGAAGCGATGGCCGGAATAAATGCTGAAGCAGCTACCCCTAATTCTTTGCAGGCATAATAAGCAGCCAGTAAATTCATCAGGTTATGGTTACCAAATACCTGTAATGTGCCGCTTACCCCTTCAATGGTTACGGATGTCTTGCCATTTTGTATGGTATTCTCAGGTACCGAGTAAGGTTGGTAGCGTATATCAGTTCGTTTATTGGCTTCCACCAGTTGTTTCAATACCGGATCAGAAGCATTATATATCAATAACCCATCTTTTTCAATCTTATTAATAAATATCACAAACTGTTTCAGGTAAAATTCAAAAGTGGGAAATACATTAATATGATCCCAGGCGATACCGGTAAGTATGGCTACATGAGGGAAAAGAAAATGAAATTTGGGTTTTCGCTCAATGGCACTCGCAGGATATTCATCGCCTTCGCAAATAATTACGGGTGCATGGGTAATATTTACCGACTGATCAAAGCCTTCCACTCTTGCCCCAACCAGGTAATCAAAGTCTTTATGCAGTTGTTGCAACACATGCATGATCATGCTGGTGGTAGTAGTTTTTCCATGGCTACCTCCTATCACTACCCTTTTCTTTTCCTGGCTCTCATGGTAAATATATTCGGGGAAGGAATAAATTTTTAACCCCAGTTCCTTTGCCCTGATCAGCTCCGGGTTATCATTTTTAGCATGCATACCCAGGATGACAGCTTCTATCTCACTGGTAATCAATTGAGGTTGCCAGCCAATCGTTGCAGGCAGCAGTCCTTCTTTGGACAGGTTGGTAAGAGCCGGCTCAAATATTTCATCATCCGTACCAGTAACCTGGTATCCTTTTTTATGTAAAGCAATGGCTAATTGGTGCATTACACTACCCCCAATTGAAATAAAATGAACGCGCATACGTTATTATTTAGATATAAAAGCCACAAATTAACAAAATGTGTAAAGCCATAAGGCAACGTTTACGCATGAAAGTTTATCTTTGTTATATTGCAAAATACAGCCTAATCCATTACCTAAACACCTCGTATGAAAAAGATTACCGTAATATTCTTGTTCCTGTTGGTATCCGCAGCTGTTTTTACATCCTGTGCCCCATCCAGAAAGGGTTGTCCAACTACCAATCCCAGGTATTTCAGGTACTAGTATTTTTTGAACAAAGGGCCCGCCCTGGTGTTATTAATTAAAAGAGTGTAATGAATTGGATCCCGCTTACAACTGAAGAGCAATTAGCACAATTAATAGAAAAATCAGCTACAGTTCCACAAGTAATTTTTAAACATAGTACACGGTGTAGCACCAGTGTTATGGTCTTAAACCGTTTGGAGCGTTCAAATATCCCGGAGAATATTGATTTCAATTTTTTAGACCTGCTTACTTATCGGAATATCTCCAATAAGGTGGCTGCAGACTTGAATGTATTTCATGAATCCCCGCAGATTTTACTCATCAGGAACGGAAAATGCGTGTATGATGAGAGCCATCTTGGTATCAGCATAGACGAATTAGCTGAGCAGGCATCCTGAGTCACTCACACATACAAATACCTTTTACGCAAACTTTCCTATACAAATTGTTATACCCCATTCACAGAAAATATAATGGGTGCTTCGTATAACCATTTTTTATTCGGCATCTTTGCTGCGCCAACAACAACTTATACATGGAAATTGCAGGATATATTGCCGCTTTGCTTATAGGCATATCTCTTGGACTTATTGGTGGCGGTGGGTCTATTTTAACCATCCCTGTGCTGGTATATCTCTTTCATATTCAACCCAGCCTGGCAACCGGTTACTCGTTGTTTGTTGTTGGTTGCAGCAGTTTAGCCGGTGCCTATAAAAATTATCGGCGGAATAATATCAATTTCAAAGCTGCATTTTACTTTGGTATTGCTTCAATCATTACGGTGCTACTTATCAGGAAACTTTTACTACCTGTTATTCCGGAGCAATTATTCATGATTGGGTCATTGCCGGTTACCAAATCGCTGGCAACCATGTTATTGTTTGCAGCAGTTATGATCATTGCCTCAATAAATATGATCAGAAAACAGCCGCTGGATACTAATCATGGCACAGACAATCATATCCATTTAACCAAGGCACTTATAAGAGGTGTTGAAGTGGGTATATTAACGGGCTTACTGGGTGCAGGTGGTGGTTTTCTTATTATACCGGTACTGGTATTCTCTTTTCATCTTTCCATGAAACAAGCCATTGGTACATCCCTGCTTATTATAGCCATGAACTCGTTGTTTGGCTTTGCGGGCGACCTTTTTCACCAGCATTTCAACTGGTCGCTGTTACTTCCCCTAACAGCTATAGCTGTAACCGGAACTTTTATTGGCAGAAGGCTTGGCCAGGACCTGCCCGGTGAGAAATTAAAAAAATGGTTCGGATGGTTTGTTTTAGTTATGGGAATTTATATTATTATCCATGAGCTTTTTGTAAAGTAGTTAGCTAACTGACTGTAACTAATTTGTCAGGATATTCATCTCTTTCGTAAAATCATCACCTATCTCTTTTCAACAAATACTACAAAGAACAAAAAGGTTCCAGTAGGTTTTTTATCTTTCCATTAAGTTTCACCTGTATAAAAATGATATGATAGACTATATTCAAAAACCGTGGCCCTGGTATGTTGCCGGCCCCATTATTGGTTTGATGATACCGGTATTATTATTGATCGGCAATAAGAGCCTGGGCATCTCTTCTTCACTTAGGCATATTTGTGCGGCATGTTTGCCTGCAAAAATTCCATTCTTTCAATACGATTGGAAAAAAGAAGCCTGGAACCTCTTCTTTGTTTCGGGCATATTGCTGGGTGGTTATATCGCTGCTAACCTATTAACACCTGTGGGATACGAAGTTCAGGTGAATGCTACATTATTGACAGAGTTACACCAATACGGTATCACCCATCATGAAAGCCTGGTACCACAAGATATTTTTAATTGGTCGTCCCTGCTTACTTTGAAAGGGTTCCTGCTAATGATCGTGGGCGGTTTTTTAGTGGGTTTTGGAACACGTTATGCTGGTGGTTGTACCTCAGGACATGCCATTATGGGTCTTAGCAATCTGCAGTGGCCATCCCTGGTAGCTACCTGCTGCTTTATGGCCGGAGGTTTTATTATGGCTAACCTGATCATGCCCATCATATTAAAACTATAAAAGATGCAAGACAAAGAAACCAATACCGATTTTGAAGTACGTTCTTTAGATACCATCTGTATTAATGCAAGTGAACTGAAACATCCCTGGTGGTATAATTTTAAATATGTAATAGCCGGAACACTGTTTGGTATTGTACTAACCAAAGCAGAAGTAATTTCCTGGTTCCGCATACAGGAAATGTTTCGTCTGCAAAGCTTTCACATGTTTGGAGTAATAGGCTCTGCCATATTCGTTGGTGCAGTATCTATATTGATCATTAAGAAATATAAGATCAAAACGATGCACGGTGAGGAGATTGATCTTCATCCAAAATCATTTAATAAAGGACAGGTGATTGGAGGATTGTTATTTGGATTTGGCTGGGCGATGACTGGTGCCTGCCCAGGCCCGCTCTTTGCCCAGATAGGTACCGGCACAACAGTAATTATTATAACTTTATTGAGTGCCATTGCAGGAACATGGGTATATGGATTGATAAGAGAAAAATTACCACGTTAGACCTCTGTTTAATGCTGTTAGCCATGTATTGAAATAATATGGAAGCTTCGTTATTTTTTTCAACACAGAAATACAGAGATAACTGAGGTATACAGAAAAATAAAAAATGAAATCTAACTGGATACTGATTTTATTGGGTGTCATGTTACTGGCCATGATAGCGGATACGATAGGTACCCGGCGGGAATCTTTATTTGTTCCTGCGAAACATGATGCTGCAGATTGCTGGACGGGTGCCGGAGCCAACCAGATACCTGTTGATGAAAAAGGAGCATTGATACGGTACGGCAGGAACCTTATTGAAAATACCGCTTATTATCTTGGCCCTAATGGAAACGCAAAACATATCAGCAATGGTATGAATTGCCAGAATTGCCATTTAGAAGCCGGCACCAAACCCTGGGGAAATAACTTTGGTGCGGTAGCCGCTAATCACCCAAAATTCGGTGAACGTTCAGGTACGATTATTAGTATTGAAAAAAGGGTGAACGATTGTTTTGAAAGAAGTTTAAACGGCCTGGCTTTAGACAGTAACAGTAAAGAAATGCGGGCCATAGTAAGTTACATGAAATGGCTGGGCAGCGAGATACCGAAAGGAATCAAACCAAAAGGTTCCGGCCTTATGCAACTGCGTTATATGAATCGGGCGGCTGATCCGGTAAAAGGAAAAATTGTGTACACCACAACTTGCGAAAGATGCCATGGTAAAAACGGGCAAGGCCAAATAAGCCCTGATAATATTGCCTATACTTATCCGCCATTATGGGGGGAACATAGTTTTAATGTTGGTGCGGGCCTGTATCGTTTATCAAGGTTTGCCGGGTATGTGAAAAACAATATGCCCAATCCACAAAATTATCATACCCCGCAATTAACCGATGAAGAAGCCTGGGATGTTGCTGCTTTTGTAAATACACAGCCCAGGCCCGCTTTCGATGTTAGCAAAGACTGGCCCGATACTAAAAAGAAACCTTTTGATCATCCGTTTGGGCCTTATGGGGATGGGTTAAGCGAGGTGAAGCATAAGTATGGGCCATGGAAGTGATTCCCCCCTCTTCTCTCTATACCGGCAAGATGAGCATGCTAAACGACCAGCTTCATCAGCCAATCTTTTTGTATATCATCACCTAAAGTAAAATCGTGTTCGGAAAATTTTTCGAATCCGAATTTGAGGTAGAAATCTATGGCGCGTTGGTTGTGTTCCCAAACACCAAGCCAGATACAATCTTTGGCCATTTTTCTTGCCAGTTCAATAGATGCTTCCATCAATACTTTGCCAATACCCTTGCCAATAAAAGGCGTTAGGGAATAAAGGCGGGATATCTCAATAGCATGATTTTTTTGTAAAGCCAAATGCGTGCCCTCTTTCAAAAAAACATACCCGGCGGGGATACCATCTGTGTAGGCCAATAAAAAAATATTTCCTGCTGCCCCTACTTCTGCTATCAGTTGCTCTTTGCTGAATTGTTCGGAGAGGAACTTATCCATGTCTGCTTTCGAATTGTGCGCTGCAAAAGTTGCATAAAAGGTTTCTCGGCTGATAGCCGCGATCAGTACTGCATCAGAAAGAGTAGCTATTTTAATTTCGACCATTTATGTAAAAAATATTGCCACAGGATACACTTTTTTTGTGCAATCTGTGACAAGATCATTAATTTCTAATCAGTAACTGCCTCAATCACCATGGCACTTGCCCCACCTCCTCCATTACAAATACCGGCAACCCCAATTTTACCACCGTGCTGCTTTAAAACATTGATCAAAGTAACCATAATACGTGCCCCGCTGCAACCGAGCGGGTGCCCCAATGAAACAGCACCGCCATGTACATTTACTTTAGCAGGATCTAAATTCATTTTCTGCATATTTACAATACCCACTACGGAGAAAGCTTCGTTAAGCTCGGCAAAATCTATATCACTCATTTGCAAACCTGCTTTCGCTATGGCTTTTGGTACAGCCAGGGAGGGGGTCGTAGTAAACCATTCAGGTGCCTGAGCAGCATCAGCATAGCTTCGGATAATGGCCAATGGTTTAATGCCCATTGCATCTGCTTTTTCTTTACTCATTAAAACCAATGCAGCAGCACCGTCGTTCATGGTAGAAGCATTGGCCGCTGTTACAGTACCATCTTTGGTAAAAGCTGGCTTGAGTTCCGGTATTTTTTCAAATTTTACATTATAGGCTTCTTCGTCTCTGGCGAATTTGATTGGGTCGCCTTTACGCTGCGGTATTTCTACAGGAACCACTTCTTCATTAAAATGGCCATCGGCCCATGCTTTCTGGCTACGGGTATAGCTTTCAATAGCAAAAGCATCCTGGGCTTCGCGACTGATATTGCATTCTTTCGCGCAAAATTCAGCGGCATTGCCCATAGCGTAATTGTTGTACACATCGGTAAGGCCATCTTTGGCAAGGCCGTCAATCATTGTTACATTACCATATTTATTACCCCAACGTAAACTGGGGTTATAATAAGGCACATTGCTCATACTTTCCATACCCCCAGCCACAATAATATCGGCATCGCCCAACAGGATACTTTGCGCACCCTGTGCAATGGCTTTCATACCGCTGGCGCATACTTTGTTTATAGTAGTACAGATGACACTATCCGGAAGGCCTGCGAATTTAGCCGCCTGGCGGGCAGGTGCCTGGCCTGTGTTAGCCTGGAGAACGCAGCCCATCAATACTTCCTGGACATCTGCCGGACGGATTCCGGCTTTTGCCACAGCGGCCTTAATGGCAATGGCACCCAATTGGGGTCCTGTAAATTCTTTTAATGACCCCCCAAAGCTTCCTATTGGGGTTCGAACGGCTGCCACGATATAAACGGTTTTGTTACTCATTATTACTCTTTGAAGTGCAAAGGTAATGATTTGCACTAACGGTTGTTAGTAGCATGATTTCCCCTATATAAAACGGGGTTTTTCCCGTATTTGGAGTAGTGCAACCTGTTTACTTTTATCCTGCAATAAACGTTTGTAAATACTTATTGTCTGATACCTATGAAAACCAAAATTATCAATAAGTAAATCAACCGTTATGTGGACACTTGCCCTCGTCTTACACATTTTTCATTTTGGTTATCACCAGTTGACTACCCATCTGGACCTTTACCCATTCAACAATATCCGCAGCTATGCACCACCCCAAAAGGTTTCTGAAGTGGGGCTACATTCCATTATCATCGGGTTTGCCATTGTGGTGCTTTATTTCCGCAATTATAATTTAACGGGCATAGCCCTTTGCGGACTGGGCATTTTGCTGATAGAAGAGTTTATGAGTTGGTGGCGTTATTACTTTTTTGGATCACGCAGCCCGCGGAAAATAGTATATGAAAAAGCACTGAAAGATACCATCCATATCCTGCCAACAATTAAAGACCATCCCAAGCCTAACCTGGAGCTTTGTATTTTACATGTGACCACTTTGTTTTGTTTTATCTGTACATTTTGGTTGTGGATGTATCCATAGTATACAGACGATGGTGAAACTTTATCTTATTCAATTTACTTATTCTATACATCCAACGGAACAAGAATCTTTCCATGGCAAAAAAATTACGACCTTTAGGATATGAAAACTTTTTTGTTCCTAACCTGCTGCTTATGTATGTTTTTAATTGCATCCGCTCAGGATAAACCGGCATATGTATTATACAATGCAAAAGGCAAAAAAATATCCTATGAAAAGATGATCCGGGAACTGGCACAAAAGGATATTGTGCTTATCGGCGAGTTTCACAATAACCCAATCAGCCATTGGATGGAACTGGAGATCACTAAGGATTGTAAACGAACACGTAACCTGGTGCTGGGTGCTGAAATGTTTGAACAGGATAACCAACCCGCGCTGGATATGTACCTGCAGGGAAAATTATCATCCAAAGGGTTGGACAGCGCGGCCCGCCTGTGGAAAAACTATCCTACCGATTATGCGCCATTGGTAAATTTTGCCAAAGAGAATAATATTGCATTTGCCGCAACGAATATACCGCGAAAGTATGCCGCTATGGTTTCTAAAAGTGGCTTTGAAGCATTGGATACGATTTCGCCCGTTGCCAAAAAATGGATTGCCCCCTTACCCATTAGTTACGATGCCGAATTACCCGCTTATAAAAATATGATGACGATGATGGCTGGTCACGGCACGGTTAATATGCCCAAAGCCCAGGCCAGTAAAGATGCTACGATGGCTTATTTTATCCTGACATATTTTGTGCCCGGCAGCCTCTTCATTCATTACAATGGCAGTTATCATTCTGAGAACCATGATGGTATTGTATGGTATTTAAAAAACAGTCGCCCTGAACTGGCTATCGGAACTGTTACCACTGTTTCACAAAAAGATATCAGGAAATTATTGGCAGAAAATAAACAGAAAGCTGATTTTATTATTTGTGTAGATGAGGATATGACAAATACGTATTAAATACACTTTCACATTCCTTAAGTGAGTGTAATTCCCTAAAATCAATTTTCTTTTTGCGAAGAATTTTTAAAACCGCTTTCCTATAATTCTTCCCGCCTTCTGTTATGGATATTGGCAAAATATTTTGTTCGGGTGTCAACGGACAAGTAGGATAATGAAATGTGACCGGCAGGATATTACTCTTTCTCCAATAGCATATTCAACTAATTAACAGGCATCGTTTACCGGAAGGTTATTTAAGCCTGGCTTATTTCCGTAGATAAATAAAGTGATAATATTTAGGTATCTTTCGTTACTGTTTACACATTTAAAACATTACTCACATGGACACCATAACAGACCTCCGGCTCGCGGTTTTAATAGATGCAGATAATGTTCCCTATGCCAATATCAAAGAAATGCTGGAAGAAATTACCAAATATGGCACGCCCACTTTCAAACGCATTTATGCCGACTGGACAAAACCCACCGTTTCGGGCTGGAAAACTGTGTTATTGGAAAATGCCATCACCCCCATTCAGCAGTACAGTTATTCATCAGGCAAAAATTCCAGCGATAGTGCCATGATCATTGATGCGATGGATATTTTGTATTCCGGAAAAGTTGATGGTTTCTGTATAGTATCCAGCGACAGTGATTTTACCCGGCTGGCTATCCGGCTGCGGGAAGCCGGTATGAAAGTGATTGGCATTGGTGAGAAAAAAACCCTCAAACCTTTTATTACGGCCTGCGATAAATTTATTTATATAGAAATATTAAAAATTGCAGAAAGAACCATTGCCGAAAAGCAGGATATTACCGCCGTTAAAAAAACGGATAGAAAACCAAGTCCTCCTTTAAATAAAATTGATTCAGACCTTATCCGCATACTTGGCGACAGTATTGCGGACCTGGCAGACGAGAATGGCTGGGCTTACCTGGGCAACCTCGGAACTAATATCCTGAAAAAGAAACCTGATTTTGATGCAAGGAATTACGGCTACACTAAATTACTTCCCCTAATAAAAAGCATGAATAAATTTGATATTGATGAGCGGGAAACCGGGAAGAATAATATCAAGCATGTGTATTTGAAGATACGGGAGAATAACTAACGCGCTACTTCTATCATTTTTTTGAATAACGCAGGCACATAATGAAGTTCATGCCGGTATAAAATTTATGTCAGGTCTCTGGCCTGTGTGCCTATGGTTTAAAAAATCAACCAATAATTAACTGTATCCCCGTTTTTGTAAAGGAGATCTTTTGTTGTTTGTACAATCCGCCCGTAGTCATTTTAAATGTCTTTTTACTCATCCCAAAAAAATCATAGATTTCCTGCGGATCAGATTTATCGTGGTAGGGCAGGTAACCATCGTTCTCCTGTAAAAGCCGCAGTATTTTTTCAGCCTCATCTTCTACTTTTTGAAAACCGGGTTTACCAAGTACCACATCTATCTTATTATCTGGGCGGATGGTTTTTATAAACCCCTGCATCCTATCGCCAATATGCAAAGTGGTAAATACTTCATTGCTATGCAGTATCCCGGTGTGTTGGTTGTTAATGATCATCACATACCCCAGTTCGGATTGGCGGTAAACCAACAGCTCAACAATGTCTTTTTCTTTTACCGTTAATGCTTCATTGCTTAACAGCGATTCTATCTTTTCGGTAGCGGCTACCCTACCCGTCATTTCATCAATATATAATTTTACCAGGTATTCGGCCCCTTCACGCATGCCAACCAATTGTTTGGATTTGGGTACAAAGAGATCTTTCATCAGTCCCCAATCTAAAAAAGCACCTAAACCGGTAATGGATATAGCTTGCATTTTCACGATCTCACCTACGGTTGCTTTCGCTTTTTGGGTGGTCGCAATTAAACGGTTATCAGAATCATGGTAAACAAATACACTGAGTTCGTCGCCAATACGCAATGTGCGGGGTGCGAAACGTTTAGGTAAAAGGATGCCTTCTGCACCATCATCCATGTAAAAACCAAAATCTACTTTGCGGCTTACTTTAAGCGTATTGTATTGTCCTACGAGTACTGGGGTCATTAAAATCTTTATTAATGTGATGGCAAAGGTAACTATTTCTGTTCACCTAAGCATTGCTATGACCGGCAGGATGGTAGAGAGGGTGTTAGCAACTTTCAACGTCGTGGCTTGAAAGCTTTTGATATTTTGCATCCAGTATGTGTAAACTGATGAAACTTACCTTATTGCCGGCTTTTTTAATGCTTACCCTTTCCGCATCGGCCCAAAATGTGAATGGTCATTGGTATGGGATAGGTATGTTGCAAACCACAGAACAATACAATGGCTATTTATCAGAGATGGTATTGAAGCAAAAAGGAAAGATGGTATTTGGTGAATTGAATTATTATTTTCAGGATAGCCTGGTAAAAGTTCTGCTGAATGGAAGTTTTGATGAGCAGATGCATAAACTAAGCATACAGCCTTTTACCATTATGTATTACCGATCACCTACTGCGCGGAATAGTATTGATTGCAGAATGTCGGGGAACTTTGTCTTGCAGGCCTCTAAACTGGAATCAGTATTATCAGGCAGCCTTGTTAGTGACGCTGATCATCGTTATACGGTGCCGAATATCAATTTCCGGTTTAAAAAATCGGAGGATACTGCTTCGCTTGTGATGAAAGATGAGCCGGTGGCCATTAAAAAAGACACCCTCCCTCTGGCCTTTACCACAGAAGAAAAAACGATAGAATCGTTTATAAAAAGAGAAAAGATATTTACCAAGGAACTGGATATCGTTAATTCTTCCCTGCGGCTGGAATTGTACGACAATGGAGAAATTGATTACGATTCAGTGTCGTTATTCCTGAATAATAAATTGATACTACCCAAAACAATGCTTACACATAAAGCTATCCGTTTAACCATACAATTAGATCCATCTTTGGAATATAATGAGCTGAGTATGTTTGCCGAAAACCTGGGGCGGATTCCGCCTAATACTGCCGCATTAATTGTGTACGATGGAAAAATCCGTTATGAAACATTATTAACGAGCGACCTGAGCAAGAGTGCCACTTTGAAATTGAAGAATAAAAATAAATAATTTCTACAATTTTAATAATTGCTGATTCTTGATTAACCAAATAATTCCGGCTGTGTATTATCATCTTTAGGTTTCTGTTCCCATTCCATTTCAATGGTTTTGCTATAGTCGGTAAGTTTCGCTCCTACTGCTTTCCAGCCCATTACTTCAACCATTTTAGCCACTTTAAATTTTGCTTTTCTTACCTGCTGTCCACGGCCTGTTTGTACAACCAGAATGGGTTCCGCATCAGTGGTTACGGCCTCTAACCGGTTACCCGCGCCTTCTTTTATAAAGAGGAACTGTGTTTTAAGCGTGGTCGTTTCAATTTTAAAGCGTTTGATATTGTATTGTTGTTTATCATTGTCCAGGTACACAGCACTAATGATTTTTTCCGGTACAAATTTCTCTATTAATGCTATTTTCTCCGGCTCAAAACGTTGTGTGCTTTCAGTATCTGTTAATTCATAGCTGCCATCCGTATAAAATACAATGATCTTTTCATCTTCAAAACTTCCGAGGTACCGGCCTTTTTCTTCGGTATTCAACCGACCAAATTTATCATCAAACCACAATTTACGGCCGGCCAATGTACTCTTGCCCGCTTCTTTAAATTTAACCGTTTTAATAGGATATTTGGTAACCTGGTTACCCATGCTGCTGCGGCCTTTGATCTCTATTTCTTCAAAAAAGAAATCCAGTTCTTTTATGCGGGCAGTGCAATTAGGACTCAACACAATCTTTACCACCTCTGCTTCGCCATTGGCATTGGCGGTGAAATAATGCATCTTACTTTTTTCTGATCCTTTAGTAAGGTCATATTCTTTTTCACGGGTTACGCCGGTTACGTTGAAACGCTTTGCATAACTAACGCCGGATTTTCCATCTAGATAAATCATGTTATAGGTAGTGCGCTCATCATTCTTCTCAAACACCGCTGCATGGATAATATCTTTACCGATAAAGACCTTATCTGATACTTTAACCACTTTCATCGTGCCGGTTTTGGTAAAAGCAATGATATCGTCATAGTCGGAACATTCACACAGTAACTCATCTTTTTTCAAACCCGTACCAATAAACCCTTCGGCCCGGTTAAGGTATAGTTTGGTATTGGCTATAGCTACATGTTTTACCTGTATCGTATCAAATTCTTTGATTTCCGTTTTACGTTCTCTTCCTTTGCCGTATTTCTTTACAAGTGTTTCAAAATAAGCAACTGCAAAATCAGTAAGGTTATCCAAATCAAATTTAACCTGTCTGATATCTGCTTCAATTCCCTTGATCTGTTCAATCAGTTCATTGATATCCAGCCGGTATATCCTGCGTACAGGTTTTTCGGTAAGCTTTAAAATATCTTCCCGTTCAATGATTCGTTTTAATTTTTTCTTGAAAGGTGTAAATGCAATATCAATTGCCTCTATTACTTTATCCCAGGTAGCATGCTTCTGCTCCAGTTCCTTATAGATCTTTTCTTCGAAGAATATTTTTTCTAACGATGTATAATGCCATTTGTCCTCCAGTTCACCCAGTTTGATCTCCAGTTCTTTCTTCAGTAACGCTTTGGTATTCTCAGTTGATACGGTAAGTAAATCATGTGCTGTTAAAAATTGCGGCCTGTTAGCAACGATCACACAGGCATTGGGTGATATACTTACTTCACAATCGGTAAACGCATACAAAGCATCTATGGTAATATCAGGTGAAATACCAGGAGCCAGGTCTATCTGAATTTCAACAGCTGCAGCAGTAACATCAATTACTTTTTTTATTTTGATCTTTCCCTGGTCATTGGCCTTGGTAATACTTTCCATTAACTGGGTTGTGGTAACAGCGTAGGGCACATCACGAATGACCAACGTTTTCTTATCCAGTTCTTCTACACGCGCCCTTACCCTTACTTTACCGCCACGTTTTCCATCATTGTAATTAGCCACATCAATCATACCACCTGTTTGAAAATCGGGGTATAATTCAAACTTTTTTCCCCGCAGGCATTTGATGGAAGCTTCAATTAATTCGCAGAAATTATGTGGCAATATTTTGGTTGATAACCCTACAGCAATACCATCCGCACCCTGTGCCAGTAATAATGGAAATTTCATAGGTAAGGTAACCGGCTCATTCTTCCGGCCATCATAACTTAACTGCCATTCAGTTGTTTTAGCATTAAAGGCCACTTCTAAAGCAAACTTTGATAAACGCGCTTCAATGTAACGTGATGCAGCTGCTTCATCGCCGGTTCTTACATCGCCCCAGTTACCCTGTGTCTCTATCAATAAGTCTTTTTGACCCAGGTTCACCAATGCATCCCCAATACTCGCATCGCCATGCGGATGGTATTGCATACTTTGTCCGATGATATTGGCCACTTTATTAAATCTGCCATCGTCCATTTCCTTCATGGCATGAAGGATACGCCGTTGTACCGGCTTCAAACCATCTTCAATTGCCGGTACTGCCCGCTCCAATATCACATACGACGCATATTCCAGGAACCAATTTTTGTATTGCCCCCCTACGCCGTTTTCATTTTCAAATGCCCTGTTCTCTTGTTTTTCCTTCGCCATGCGATAAATGTTCTATCCTCTTTGTGAGGAATAAGTTTTAGTTTTTTGCATAATTGAAAAGTGAAAAGTCAAAAAAAATATTATTCCAACACGAAACGGCTACCCTACCGCTTTTGACTTTTCCTTCTATTTATCCAACCGATACGTATCATCCTTCCCATCTTCCAATGCATTCAGTTCAAATACTACAATATCGGTGTCCGCAATTACTTCATGCCATGCCCATGGCTGAACAATTACCATGGCGGGTGCGGTAACTTTACAGGAACCTTTATCTCTACCCCTGACATCAAACCAGTTCACCGTTGCCTCACCGCTCATGATGATCACCTGTTCCGGGTTTTTATTTTTGGCTGTGCCCTTATGATAATGACGCCCGCTGGCACTACCTGCTTTTCGATAAGCGATAATAAACTGGCCGGTACGGTCTGTATCAAAATAATGTGTAGCACCGCGCTCATCTTCTGCAATTTTTGATATGGGTATTATTTCTACCATTGTTTATAAATTAGATCTGGTATAATTCAAGCGGTTGCCCGTTAGGATCATAAAAAAACAAAAACTCCTTGCCTGTAAATTCATCTACCCGCAATTCTTCCACCCTCACTTTTTTCGATCGTAGCCATGCCAGCCCCTCAGCAACATCTTTTACGGCAAATGCCAAATGCCGTAACCCCTTTGCCTCTGGAAACGAAGCCCTTTCCCTGTAATCAGGAAATGAGAAAAGTTCTATCTGATAGATACCATTCAAGGCCAGGTCTAACTTATAGGAATTCCGTTCTTTTCGAAATACCTCCGCTACCACAGTAAAACCTAAAGTATCTGTATAGAAACCTTTAGATTCCTCATACAATTCAGTACTGGTAAGAATTGCTACATGGTGTATGGATTGTACTTCCAGCATTTATCCTTCAATTTCAGGTGTATCTACAACTTCACCGCTGCCCCCTGTAAATTTAACGGTAAGTTCCTTCCATCCTTTCGTCCATTCGCCCGATACTTCCAGCTTTCCGTCCAACACAAGCTCTCTTATGCGCCAGACAAGAAATACATCACCCGTTTTCACTTTCATTTTATTCAGTGTCGTACTGATCAGTTTCGTCATTTTTTGCGGAGCACCAGTTACATTACTCAGGATATCTTTATCATAAAAGCTTACTTCCTTACCAATTATTTTTTTACCACCTTCCAGAAAACGTACCAGCGTATTCTCTGTGCATAGCTTTTTCCATTCATCAGGATCTACTTCAAATTCGCTCAAAGTAATAGACCTGGCGAGCTTTTTTGCTTTTAGAAATTCTTTAGGCTGAATTTCATGCAGGCTGGTAGGATAAAAAATATTTCCTTTTTCATTAATAAAAGGAAGGTTATTCAGGTACAATACATAAATGCGGCCCTGGTAATCCTTTAGCTGGCTCATCAGCCAGTAATAACCGCAAACATCATGCACATTCTGGCCCATCCATATCCATACGTGCTCTTCCACTTCATCATCCAGGCGTTTCAGCAGGTTATGAACGGTCAGTTTATCATCTACAATATTCAGCTGTTCCGTATAAGGCGAAAATTCCAATAAGGTTTTCCACCAGTCGCGTCTTTGCTGGTAACC
>JAYTOS010000302.1:0-1188 GCA_043747705.1 Bacteroidota bacterium | reverse complement strand
TCAGGTCGGCCGTGGTTAAGCAGAAAGGGATATTTGCTTTTTCAAAAGCGGCAGGGTTTGATGGAGCGAGTTCCCAGTGTTTCATATCACCCAAAGAAACAGCCCTTGCATCATTAGGATCTTCTACATCCATTGCCTGTGGATAATTGAGCGAAAGGATATAGGTTGCTTTTGTTGCAGCAATTTCTTTTATCCGCTGGTATTCATTACCGCCGGCTTTAATAATGTACTGAACACCGAATTCTTTTCCTATACGGTCTGCGCGGAGATCATTCCATTTATCATCAGCTTCAAAAATCTGTGGTAAAGACTGGTTATCATTCCATGCCTGCAACGACAGGTTTATTCCTTCTTTAGCCGGCTTGCTTTTATACCATTGGGCATCCAGGTAGGTTTGGCGTAACAAAGCAATGGTACCCATCAGACTTTGGGGGTAGCTCTGTGTAGATGAGCCTCTGCTTAAAGAATAATGTGCCGAAGCTTTTTCTTTTACAAAAACAAGGTTCTCATTAAGATTAGCCAGGGTAACCACGGTTCCCGTTCCTCTTGCAATACCATCTTTTACATGGGTAAGCACGGTACCAAAACCATTTTCACGAAAAACTTTTGCTTTGGCATCATCTACTGAAAATAATTTAGAGGCATCGGTTTCTGGCTTGATTGCCTGGTTCCATCCATATGCGCCTTTGGTGCTGGATGCTATTTGCGGAGGCGTATTGCCAAATCCGCCGCCACCGCCTCTTCCGCCCGCCGTCAAATCGCGCGTTGGGGCCGCAATGCCATAATCACTATAAATATCAACAAATGAAGGATAGATGTATTTGTCTTTACAATCTATTACTACCGCATCTTTAGGAATAGTAACACCTGCTGCACCTACCGCAACGATTTTTCCATCGCGGATAACAAGTGTTGCATTGGTTAATGTGGTTTGTGCGTCTTTTATGATAGTGGCATTGGTAAAGGCATAACAGCCTTCCCGTTTATCAGCAACACCATTTACGGGGAATGTTTCCTGCGCTTGCAGCAATGATGCGAACAAGAGCCCGGAAAGCAGGAGCTTGAAATTTCTCATAATACATTAGTTGGTTTTGGAAGATGTTAAAACTACTGAAATGAACCTATACTAAAAACCGTTCATCATATTTTCGGTAAAGCGTGTTTGATGTCGGTGAGTAGCTATTTTTT
>JAYTOS010000301.1:0-8081 GCA_043747705.1 Bacteroidota bacterium | reverse complement strand
ATGCAGGCCTTTCGATGGTATGGAATGCTTTTACCAAACAAGAAATTCTTGACCAATGGTGGGCACCTAAACCCTGGGCCTCAAAAACAAAAATTATGAATTTTGAAGTTGGCGGACGAAGATTTTATGCTATGGTAAGCCCGGACGGAAAAGAACATTGGTCAATTCAGAAATTTATTTCCATTAGTCCGAAAACCAATTTCAAAATGTTGAATGCTTTTGCTGACAAAGATGAAAATCCTGAGTTGCCAGGTTCTGATTGGGATTTGAATTTCAGCGAACAAAACGGAACCACAAAAGTCTGTATTACTATTAAAAATGAGTCCCTCACCCGCTTTGAGAAGATGATTGAAATGGGCTTCCAGGGAGGATTTACTATGGGCTTACAACAGTTGGACGAACTACTATTAACATTGAAGAATAAGTAAGTATAACGATCAACGAAAATGCAGCTTGCCTAAATAGTAATTTGTTAAGAAATGGTTGAAGTTTTTAAAACAAATGTTCAGAAAAAAACACAAAGCAAAATGTTGCTTTGTATTTTGTCTGAAGCATTCCCATCGTTTAAAATTAATTTTGACCTTTCAGATTGTGATAGGGTGCTTAGAGTTGAAGGAGACAATATGGAGGTGTTAAGGATAATGCTACTCGTAAAGGAGTATGGCTTTACGTGTGAGATATTAGACTAACAGCAAAAAGCAACGGGGAAGCTGAAAACCGCATATGCAAGTACCCGTTGGGTCTGCGGAAGATACATCGGGTGCTTTCAAATATGGCGGCTGGAGTGCAACGTATTTTGACGAAGTTTTCGAACGGCATTTGTTTCCAAGCCTGTTCCATGTGACTTTGGGGTCCGCAACTTAACACCTTCACTTTAAAATTATACTTCATCAAACATGGTTGCAATTAATTTCAAATCATCCAAAAAATGGTTCGAAAAATGTATCAAAACGTTCACATAAGTGAGGTCTTACGGCCTCACTTTTTTGTACATTTCCATCAGGAAATATTGTTATCCTATATAAATAATTTTGCATTTGGATAGAAAACAGCACTATTTTAAAATAGCGAACAGTTCTATAAATAATTGATAATCATATAATTAAATCGATTGTTCTGCGTCATCTCTGATCGGTGAATAATACTAAACTACTTATATGCAAAGGGTTTCAACAAGAGTTTTAACCAATCATACACGTATAATTCTGTAACTTTATATACAAATACAGCATGCCTTGTGTTTTAGCATTTAGATTTAAACATATGAAAAGCAAATACTTTTTAATATTTTTCTTGTTGACAGGCCTTATTGCGAATGCCCAAAAAACAGCCAATTCACCTAAAGCCAACGCTACAAAATCCAATGTAGTAACTCCCCAGACCTTTAATGTAGTTGGTCCAACTAATTATGAATCCAGCTTGATTCAGGGCAAATTGACATTAAATAAGAAGTTTGCTAAAGATGCTGGTAACAGTGGTTATACTTTATCATATACACTTATCAGTTCTAATGAGAAATCACCTATTAAAGACAAGCCATTAGAAATGAAACTCAGCAAAGATTTTTATGAGACTATATTTTTGAAAGCATCACCTGAGATTTCTGATAAATCTGCTTCCCTTAACAAATTTGTAACTGAAAGAAATATATCCCTGGCTGATGAAAAAGGATGGATAGAAATAATCAGGTATTTTAATGCCTTATAGCAACTCCGGGTTGTCAATCTGCGTATACAAAGGTCAACACTAGTTGATCTTTTTTATTTTGAGCCGGTGATGCCCGGGAACATGTTAGTCAGGAGTATTGAATATACCGGTTAGTTACTTTAACTTTATACAGCTCATTTTAACCGCCACCCCGCTATTAATGCTTGTATGATTACACAAAACAGTATATGGATAAGACTGCTTTGCGTTCATGCCTGTATTTTGTTGTCGTTGTCGTGCTTTTCGCAATGCCCTGTAAACATGGGTTTTGAAACTGGCAGTTTTCTAAACTGGGAATGCAGTGCTGGTAATATCAGTAATGTAGGTATTATTACCTTAAACCCTTCTCCGCCTATCAACGGGAGGCATACACTTTTAAAAAACACCCTTCCGCAGGCACTTGATGCGTATGGTGGATTCCCGGTAAATTGTCCAAACGGCAGTAGTTATTCCATCCAATTAGGAAACAGTCAAACCGGAAAGGGGGCAGAACGCATAAGTTATACGTTTACCATTCCTGCCGATAGGAATAATTATAGCATCATCTACAATTATGCCGTTGTTTTTCAGAACCCGTCACACGCCGTATGGGAACAGCCCAAGTTTACGGCCAATGTGTTTGATGTAACTAACAATAACTATATCGGTTGCAGTTCTTTTGCCTTCGCGGCTTCTTCGAATTTACCCGGATTTCTTCAATCAACCGTAAAAGACAGTGTATTTTATAAACCCTGGACACCTATCACCATTAAGTTATCGGGGTATGCAGGCAAAACCATCCGTATTGAATTTACAACAAACGATTGTACAAGGGGCGGACATTTTGGATATGCTTATGTAGATATAAATGAGAACTGCACTTCCCCTGTTACGGGTAACACATTTTGTGCGGGCGATGACTCACTCAGTCTGGTAGCTCCTTTTGGGTTTAGTGAGTATCATTGGTTCCCTGGTAATTTTTCAAGCTTGGTGGGGGATCAAAATATTTTGAAATTAAAGCCTATTCCGCCCGCAGGAACCGTTTTTGCGGTTGAGCTGATTCCTTATCCGGACCAGGGTTGCCTGGATACAATTTATACGGTCGTACGTTTTTCTGCGGAACCGATTAAATTGAACCTTGCCAAAAAGATTGTGAGTTGTATCTCTGATCCGGTAGACCTTACCTCGAGCCTGGTTACAGCCGGCAGCACGCCCGGGTTAATTTTTGAATATTATACAAATTTTTCGCAAACAACTTATTTGGCTACCCCAAAAACAGTAACCGCCAGTGGAACTTATTATATTAAAGCCACCAATGATTCAGGTTGTGTAGCAGTAAATCATTTGGAAGTTATAGTGGGCGACTACCCTGTTTTTTCATTGCCCGGTACACCAACAGCTGTAAGGCCTGCAACCATTGATTTATCGTCGGTCATTGTTTCATCCGGGGCACTTGTTTTTTCGTATTGGAAAGATTCGTTGGCTACCATGGCAATTGCCAACCCCACTGCTGTTAATAAAACCGGCACCTATTATGTAAAAGGTTCAAACGCAGAAGGCTGTTCAACCACATTACCCGTTAGTGTAGTGGTTAATGAGCCCATTTTTAATGCCCCAAATACGTTTACACCAAACGGGGATGGCATACATGATGAATGGGAAATACCGTTACTGAAACTCTACCCTGAATGTATTGTTGAAATATATAATCGTACCGGCCAGCTGCTGTTTCGCTCAATAGGATACAGTAAACCATGGGATGGAAAATATAATGGTAATAGTTTAGCTGTAGGCACTTATTACTATATTATCAAACCCTCACCCGTATTAGCTTCTGTAGCGGGTAGCATTACCATCATCAAATAACTTTTAAACTAACTTATCTTATTAAAATAAACTAAGTTCCATTAGCACTAAGCTTGACTTAGCACCCTGTTTTGTGTACATTCGTGTTCCAAACAAAGCCTTTTATTTCAATTCACAATAATGGATGTAAAAATTGACGCCAGCTGGAAAGAAATACTCAGGCATGAATTTACGAAGCCTTATTTTTTACAGGTTGTCACGCATTTGAAAACAGAAAAAGCAACGGGCGCCGTGGTATATCCATCGGGGTCTCTGATCTTTAATGCCTTCAATAAAACACCTTTTGATCAGGTAAAAGTGGTAATTCTTGGCCAGGACCCTTATCATGGCCATGGACAGGCCCATGGGTTAAGTTTTTCTGTTCCAGATGGTGTGCCCCCACCGCCTTCTTTAGGAAATATTTATAAGGAATTACATAAAGATATCGGTATGCCCATTCCTGCAACAGGCAATCTTAGCAAATGGGCCGCACAGGGTGTATTGCTGTTAAATGCAGTGTTAACGGTGCGTGCCAATGAACCTGCCAGTCATGCTAAAATTGGCTGGATGGATTTCACAGATGCCGTGATCAGAAAAATATCTGATGAGAAAAAAGGAGTAATCTTTTTATTATGGGGGAAATTTGCCCAGGAAAAACAAGTGCTGATAGACGAAACAAAACATTATGTGCTTAAAGCCTCTCACCCATCGCCGTTCAGTGCAGATAAAGGATTTTTTGGCTGTAAACATTTCAGCAGGACCAATGAATTATTAATGATGCAGGGCCTGGATGCGATTGACTGGAACCCCATCCCCTGACTACTCGAATGGGAATGTAAAGAACTTCATTAACTGGTTAGCAAAAACAAATGCGGAAATTTAAAAATATACAGAATAAAAAAACACCTCTCGGGATTTTGGGTGAAGTGTTTGCCCGTATCTGGGCATTGTGGGCATTGTTGTTATTTATAGCTACACTTTTTATAGCCATTTTTTTTTATGCTGCCTGTTTCTTTTTAGAGGATCCTGCGAAAGCCCGCTGGCACAGGAAAGTCTCGCGTGTCTGGATGACTGTTTATCTGAACCTGATTGGCTGCCCGCTTACTGTAATTGGTAAAGAAAATTTTAAAGAGGCGACCAATTATATAGTGGTTTGTAACCATAACAGTTTAATGGATGTTCCCGTAAGCACCCCGTTTATGCCGAGGGCCAATAAAACCATTGCCAAAAAAGAGTTTACCAAAGTGCCCATTTTTGGATGGGTGTATGCATTTGGCAGCGTATTGGTGGATCGTAAGAGTGATACCAGCCGCAGAAAAAGTTATGATGAAATGAAAAGAATGCTGTCGATAGGCCTGGACATGGTAATCTATCCCGAAGGTACCCGGAACCGCAGCGGTGAGCCATTAAAAAAATTTTATGGCGGTGCATTCCGCCTGGCAACGGATACCAAAAAGGCCGTACTTCCGGCCGTACTGTTTCATACCAAAAAAGTATTGCCTTCCCATAAATTCTTCTACCTGATTCCACATAAACTCGAAATGCATTTTTTACCTGCCGTATCATCAGAAAATATCTCGGCTGATGAATTACAGGAAATGGTTTTCAAATTGATGTGGGATTATTATTTACTGCACGATCATTAATAACTCGAAAAAGTTCTGCTCCGGTTTATTTTCAGGTCCCTGAGTATACCTGATTTGGGGCTGAACGTAATATTGAACGACCGATACAGGCCCAGCGGCGTAACATTTATAGCCAGTTGCCAGCAATGCATTTCGCGGGTGATGAACATACTTATCTGCTGAATATCGCCTTTGGTTACATCATAAAACCCGGTACCGCCTACTTTCCATTTTGGGGTGAGGCTGAAATCACCATTAAAATTTACGCTGGAATAGGTTTGTGTTGCATAACCCGAAAAATCAGGCTTCAACACGCGGGTAAAATTGAGTGAATAAGAAAGACTTAATGTCCATGGAATATTAAAATCGGTAAACTCTGCCGGGTTGGCGCGGGCAAACTGTAATTGCCGTTGCTGCTCATCGGGTGTCATGAAAGGGTCTACCGGTAACTGCCTGTTTTTATCATTCTCTTTCCCATCTGCACTCTTGCTTTTAAAAGAAGTAGAGATGGCCAGGTTACCACCGGTAATTCTTCCGAATTTAAAACGGCGCGGATCCCAAAGAATGTTTTTTAAACGGTAACCCTTACTGTCCACATCATACGGATCGAGGTTGGCACCTGCAGTAATATTGATCTTGTCGAACAGCGTACTGCGTGCATAAAAAGAAAAGTTGCCCAGTGCAAAACTATCCGCCAATAAATTGTATGATGAGTTAAAACCGAAACCATCAATCAATTTTACTTTCTTGGTAGCTTTTCCGGTAGAGTCACTCTTATCTTTCACCTTCATCTCCAGTAGGTTGTCTATGCCAAAACCGATACCACCAAAAGCCCCTTCAGAAAATGAGCCGATAATACCTCCATCAAATTGTGAGAATCGAAGCACCCTTCCACTGGTATCTACTTTGGTATTGTAATAATATTTAGAAGCAAAATCAGGCTTATAATTGATGGAGATGGTAGGACGGATCTCATGTCGTATGGCTTGTATATTGCTGTTTTTAGAAAACGCATAGGTACCGAAAATACGTGTATTGATACCTACCCCAAAACTCATTTGCCTGGCGGTATAAAAACCTTTTTGTATTGTGGTATCTACTTTAGATTTGGTATCGTTCCAAGTGCGGAAAATCCTTTGACCATACCAACGTTCCTCATACGAAACACTCGGCGACACTGTAATGGGGCCCAATGCGGGCAATGATAAAGTAATCGGGATATTATGTATCGCACCCCATTGTATTGTATCAAGTAACCTGCGGAGGTTAAAAGCAGTATCATAAAATGATAACTGATTTTGAAAATTACCACTATACCCGATCCCTATTTTTTCGTACCATTTACCCGTGCCCACCTGGTCTTTGGGCTGAAAAGGATATAAAGTAACTACGTTGAAACTCGCATTGGGAAGACTCATATTAACCAAGCGTGTAGTACTGTTCTGGTTGTGGTTAAGGTTAAGGGAGAGATTGTATTTACCCCGCCAGTCTTTACTGTAATTGATAGAAGAACTCAACTGGTTTTGGTAATTCTGAAAAGGATTGTTGAGTAGCGTCTGGTTGAATTTGGTACTGCCAAAATTCACGTTGGCAGAAAAATTCGTCCCCGGCCTCGCACGGTTATCGCGGCTGTGGCTCCAGTTAAGCATGAAAGATTTTGAATTGTTAAATTCTTCTTTCGATAAACTATTCCTGTTAAGTGCTTTGGTATTTTGAAAAGTGAGGTTCACATTGCCGGTAAATTTATACCGTCGTAAATATTTTGAATTAAGGTTAAGGGTCCAACCACCATACGAATAAAGGTTTGCCCTTGTGGTAACATCAACATATTCATTGATGACTTTATAATAACCCAGGCCTTCTAATCCCAACCCAAAATCTTCACTCGCTGTAAATGCGGGCAACAGCACACCTGAATGGCGGGCCCTGTTTAAGGGGAATATTCCGAAGGGAAGAAAAATCATAGGTATCGGTACCGATTCAATCTCCGGGTAAACCCTGCCTGTAATACCTAATTTGTTATTGATGATTTTCATCCGGTTAGCACGGAAAGCAAAGTGTGGTGTATCCAGGTTACAGGTGGTAAACCTTGCCTGACGCGCAAACACTTCATCTGCACTTACCTTTTTCAGGTATCGGGCATTCATGAATATTTCCCCTTCCTGGAAAAAAGTATTTTGTATCAGCCCCTTACCGGTTTTAAGGTTGTAAGCAATGGTATCACTTACTGTTTTCATTTCGCCTTCTGTAAACTGTGGCTTACTCATAGGGTTACCTGTTGAGTCGAGTGCCCCGTAAGCTTTTATCGTTTGTGTATGTTGATCTAAATGAATGGTATTGGCTTCTAATTTGAGATCCTTATAATCTGTCTTTGCTTTGCCATATAAAAAAAAATCACGGGTTGATATAATTAAAACCCCTGAATCGTCTGCATGGTACTTAATCGGTACATCAAGAGAGTCTTTCGATATTTTTAAACTATCAATAAAAATGAGGGAATCTGCCCCTGCTTTTTTTTCAGAAGTATCGTTCTGCAAATTCTTTTTTGGAATACCCGGAAATGAATCTTTCGGCAGCTTTGAAGGAGTTGTATCCCGGTTGGGTAAGAAAGGCATAAAACCCTGCTTACTGTTTTGTGCCGCCTGCACATAAAACGTTAATATGAGCAAAAATGCCGCAACAATTATAGCCAGGGGTGTTTTTACGTTAATTTTGTAGAGTTTACGCATATTCACAAAGGCAAAAATAAGGTCTTAGGTGTGTAAATGCTATTCCTGATAAAATCCTTTAACGAAATGATATGATGAGAGGAAGATATGCTGCTTTTCTTTTGTTAAGCTTTGGTTTAATACTTTTTTCATCTTATACCGTTAAGCCCGGTAACCCTGCACAAAAACTGGCTTTACGGAAGATTGTGATTGATGC
>JAYTOS010000300.1:0-4515 GCA_043747705.1 Bacteroidota bacterium | reverse complement strand
GTGTAAGTATCCCTAAAAAGCAGACAGTTTAAAATTAGAGCGGAACGCTTAAATTTAAACTGCAAATATGAAAAAGACACGATTTACCGAGACCCAGATTGTTTCCATTTTAAAGCAACAGGAAGGCGGACGAACAACCAAAGAGGTTGCCCGCGAGCATGGTGTATCTGAGGCCACTATTTACAATTGGAAGAGCAAATACGGTGGTATGGAAGCTTCCGATGTAAGACGGCTAAAAGACCTGGAAGAGGAAAATTCCCGCTTAAAAAAGATGTATGCTGATGTGGCAATGGACAATCAAATACTGAAGGATCTATTCACAAAAAAAGGCTGGGCCCTGCCACAAAAAAGCAGTTGACACACGAACTGGTTCATGAAAAAAATGTTCCGGTGAGCAGGGCCTGTAAACTAATGTCGCTATCACGATCTCAGTTCTATTACGAAAGTAAAAAGGATGACAGGGAGGTTATTGAAGCATTACAGGAATTGGCTTTTAAACACCAATCGTATGGCTTTAGGAAGCTCTTTGCCTACCTAAGAAGGTCTGGTAAAGTCTGGAACCATAAACGCGTTTATAGGGTTTACAAGCTTTTAAAATTGAATAGGAAGCGCAGGGGTAAACGAAGACTTCCTGCCAGAGTAAAACAACCATTGACACAACAAAGTCTGATTAATCAAAGCTGGAGCATGGATTTTATGAGTGACAGTATGGTGGGTAATAGAAAATTCAGAACCCTGAACGTGATGGACGATTGTTCCAGAGAAGTTCTTGCTATTGAAATAGATACTTCTCTTTCATCCAAACGAGTAATCAGAACCCTTGAAAGAATCATTGAGCAAAGAGGTAAGCCTTCAACGATCAGAACCGATAATGGCCCAGAGTTTACCTCAAAAGATCTTGAACTATGGAGTTTAGATAAAGGAATCAATATCCAGTTCATCCAACCAGGTAAGCCAATGCAGAACGGGTACATTGAACGGTTTAACAGGCTCTACCGAGAAGCAGTATTGGACGCTTACTTATTCTTTGATCTGAGTGAGGTAAGAATATTAACCGATGAATGGATAGAAGAGTATAACAACAGAAGACCCCATGAATCCCTAGGAAATATGACACCCTTTGAATGGAAAATGAACCTTATTAAAAATGATTAAACTCTAAAGAGTGACTGTCTGAAATAAGGGGTACTTACAAGGGGATGCCTTGAAAGGGCTTAGCGCTCTTAATTTTCAAAAAAGAATACCATCTTTTTTTGAAAAGAACTACAAAAAATACCCTATTTTACTGATTGCTGCAACATTGCTTAAAAGGATAAAATTTTCTTTTCCCAATGCGCAAAGGTAGACCCGACTACTGACTTTCTGCCTAAACTTCAGACTTCTTTACCTTTGTGTTATGAATCCCACTCTTTATTATTGCTATGATGCTTATTGCGGCTGGTGTTATGGATTTAGTCCGGTTATACGTAAAATTGCCGAGGCTAACCCTTCATTATCCATCGATGTATTGTCTGGTGGAATGATCATTGCCGAGAACCCCGTACCCATTTCAGCCACAGCAGGATATATTCAGAAAGCCTACCCAACCGTTGAGGAATATACAGGTATCAAATTCGGTGCAGATTATCTCTGGCATATTAATAACCCGGAGCTGAGTGACTGGTTCCCAAACTCAGAAAAACCGGCCATTGCTTTGTGCATTTTTAAAGAATATTACCCTGAACGACAGGTTGAGTTTGCTGCAGACCTGCAATATGCTTTGCATTATGAGGGCAGGGACCTCACAGATGATGAAGCTTACCGTCACCTGCTGGAAAAATATAGCATCCAGGCTGAAATCTTTTATACCAAACTGAAAAGCGAAGAATACAAAGAACAGGCTTACTACGAATTTCAATTGTGTAAACAGTTGCAGGTAACCGGTTACCCATGTGTATTATTACAGGTAGGCGACAGTAAATTTCATTTATTGGCCCGCGGATTTACTGATTATGATACATTGGCCGCACGTTTGGAAGCTGCGTTGAAAGAAAATTAATGCATCTAATAAAATAACAAAAGTGCCGCATCAAACCGATACGGCACTTTTGTTATTTTATGCGAAGGCTTAAAACAATCTTTCATTCGGCTGGCGTATACCTTGTAAGCGTATATAAATGGTACACTGTCCGCGATGGTGCGTCTGGTGTTCAAAAGCTTTCATCAGCCACACAAACCTGAATTAGTTTCTTACGTATTCAGTAAGTTTGGCTGCATCCATATTTTTAATGCCGTTTATCGCAAAATCATAACTGGCATTTACATAATAAGAAACAGAATCTTTATTCTGTGCACCGGCGGATTTTTCCATATTGAAACCTGGAAATATCCTTGTACCAACGGTTCCCAGGGAAACCAATGAAATGTTGCCGGCAGCGAGATGCAGCATTTGCTCCGCAAAACTTCGGATACTGTCTACGGCACGCGCACCGTATTTATCAGCCGGCATGGCAGCCAGGTATTCATCAGTATACGACTTTGCCCTTTCCCAGTCTTTTATTAATTGTGCTTTAATAGTATCTGCTGATATCATTTGCGCATTGGCAGATACTGCACCCATAACTAATACGATTGCGAGTAACAGAGAAGCAATTTTTTTCATTGTGTTATTTTTAATTAATTTGTTCTGGAAAGAATTTCTATGGTTGTGGAACGGAATGTAAAGCAATGCGGTTGCCTTCTGTATCAATGAAAACACCCATATATCCATATTCAGGCGATATCTCCATTTTAGGTACCAGTATCTTACCACCGGCTGCTACTGCGTTGTCTAAAACAAGTTGAACATCGGGGTTTGCATTAAGGTACAATAAGGGGCTATCTGTATCCGAAGTTTATGGAACCCTCCACTATCTGCAAGAGCAGCACCAATACCATTCATCGGGTCTTCTAAGGGGAACATCCTCATTTTAATATTAGGGAAATCCATCACACTCATTTGTATTGCGAAGATCGCCTCATAAAATTGCTGTCTGCCTGTTTCAGGTTCGCGGTTGTTACAACCATTTTATCATTTTCAAAATGGCCATCAAAATATTCTGTTATACCTCCTTTATTATCCACCTATTATTGCTGCCATTTTCCTGTGGTTCCATTAAACGTGTTATAGCTTTTACCGCTATAATTACCCTGGGTGCTTGTCCAGTTCTCCGGTATCACGCAACTATCTAATACCCTTTCGATCTTGCTATCTCCTCCTTTTTTCCATAGCGGGTTAAACGCTTCCCATTCACCTATCCAAAAATCAAACTGCCGGTAAACGGGGTTTGCAGAGCAGGGTACAGGAGAGAGTTGTTGTGCGCGCCCGAGCAAAAAATAAAGAGAAGGCAATTTTCAGCATCTTGTTAGATTTACATACAAAGTATAACAAATAAGACGCATTTTTCAGACAAGATGGATGAGCAGTCTGCAATTCAATTACTGTTAAACCTGGTTTTTACAATGTAAAGTCTGAGTGGTAAGCACCTGAAGCCCTTCTCCTGGTAATCGTACGCTACTTTTATCACCCGACCAATCTAAAAACAGCTTTTCACAGGCATTGACCGGGATAGAAAAAGCAGAATAGTTAAATAACAGCTTTTAATCGGGTAATCTTGGGCAGTTTTCTTTATTTTTCCCCTTACTTTGCAGCCTTAATAATTGAAATATGGAGTATAGCAAATTAATATCGGTAACCGGCCTTAACGGCTTATTTGAGTTGGTAGGCAGCAAAACAGACGGTGCCATTGTAAAATCGCTCGAGGATCAGACCACCAAATTCGTGAGCAGCCGTGTCCACAACTTTTCACACCTGGAAAGTATTGAAGTATATACTGTTCGCGATAATGTGAACCTGGTTGATGTTTTTCAGGCCATGATCAAAAGTAAAGAAGCCCTCCCTTCCGATAAAGATGCTGCAGCCGTAAAAGCCTATTTTCACAAAGTATATCCCGATATGGATTTTACACGGGTGTATGCCAGCGATATGAAAAAAATGATTAAATGGTTCAGTGTTATCAAAGCAAATAATATAGACCCAAAGCTGAGTGAAGAAGCAGGAGAGGAAACCGAAGAGCAGCCATAGAACAGCAGGTAAAAAATAGTAGAAGGCCGGACAGTAAACTTTGTCCCGGCCTTTTTTATTTTGGGCCATTTCATT
The DNA here is from genome assembly GCA_043747705.1 of Bacteroidota bacterium. Taxonomy (GTDB): domain Bacteria; phylum Bacteroidota; class Bacteroidia; order Chitinophagales; family Chitinophagaceae; genus Sediminibacterium. Next base: position 338 of record JAYTOS010000300.1, on the reverse strand, counting down.
GTGCGGCTCTTTGGTGAGTTGTTAGTGGTGAGTCAAGGAAAGGTTTCAAACTCACGACTACCCACTCACTACTCACCAATCACATAGTATGGACCTCTTTTGCCAATAGCCTATAATTACTAACTTGTGCCCCACAAGTTTTTTATATGAAAATAAAATGGTTATCCTTATTTATCGTCCTGGTACTTTCTTTCGGTTTTGCACTATCAGTAAAAGCGCAGAAGTTTTATGAAAAAACGCCGACAGCAGAACGTTGGGTAAAAAAGAAGTTTAGAAAACTAAGCAAAGATGAACGTATTGCACAGTTAATGATTATCCGCGCCCACAGTAACCTTGGG
>JAYTOS010000299.1:0-1457 GCA_043747705.1 Bacteroidota bacterium | reverse complement strand
CCGGTGCCTAAATATTCATAAAAATCAATTTCGCCGGCGGTGGTTTGTGCTTTAAAATTGGGGGCAATATCCCCTAGTCGTAAACTCATAGATTTTGTTTTTAGAGGTCAAAAATAAGTATTTCCTATTAGATTGGTAGACTAATTTTTTTACGCAATCAAATTAATCTCATTTTGCATTTATTTCCGGCTATTTTTTAGTTTCCCCCCGGGTCTTGCATTTTTCTTCTCCATACGATACAGCACCCATATACCTGTAGCAACTGCCAATACAGCTGCGATCAATATTCTGATTAGGGGTATACCCGGCCGTTCTACAGGCCCATATATAAAAAGGGTGAGCTGAAATAAACCAATGTAACCCATACTAAATACAACAAGCCCGATAAGTGACGATAGTATGATTACTTTAGATGACTTTCCAATATGCATGGGTTATTTATTTTTTACGGTCCTTGCTTTTTGCAGTAACCCTTTTCCAAATTTATTCTTTACCTCATCAATGGCCTTATACAGGTTATTTTTTTTCTCCGCATCATCAAATAAACTTGCCTGCACAGCATGATTGGTTAATTCATTCAAGCGCACACCCAACAGCCTTACCGGTTTGCCTTTGCGGTATAATTTATTAAAAAGATCAATGGCAACGGGTATCAGTTCATCATCTCTCAAGGTATAATCTATACTGGTTTGCCGGGAGGTGGTCTCAAAATCGGGGTACCTTATTTTAACGGCAATGCAACCGGTTAATTTTTCATCCTGCCTCAATTCATACGCCACCCTTTCGGTCATGCGAACGAGTTCACTAAGCAGGAACGTTGTATCAGCGGTATTTTCTTCAAATGTATTTTCGCAGGAAATAGACTTAGCTGCATGGTAAGGATGCACTTCACCAAAATGCAAACCCTGCGACTTCTGCCAGAGATCAATACCATATTTACCTATCTTTTTCTCCAATACAGCAACGGGCGTTTCACTAAGGTCTCTGATGGTATGAATGCCCATAGCTTTTAATGTGTGGAAAGTATGCTCACCCACACCTGAAAATTTATTTACCGGTAGTGGCGCCAGAAATTCTTTTTCCATTCCCGGCTGTACAAACAGGTAGCCATTGGGCTTCGCTTCATCTGTGGCTATTTTGGCCACCATTTTATTGGTAGCCAGTCCAAATGAAATGGGCAGTTGTGTTTTATCTATGATTTCTGCACGCAGGTCAATTGTCCACTGGTAGGGGTCGAAGAATTTATCCATCCCTGTGAGGTCAATATAAAATTCATCAATAGACGCTTTTTCAAATAATGGTGCTTTGGCCGCAATAATATCAGTTACCCAACGGGAAAAACGTGTGTACTCGCCCCGGGTGCCGCGAACTAAAACAGCATGCGGGCATAGTTTCATTGCCGCTTTCATGGGCATGGCACTATGTACTCCAAATTTACGTGCTTCATAACTACAGCT
>JAYTOS010000298.1:0-2528 GCA_043747705.1 Bacteroidota bacterium | reverse complement strand
AGACGATACCTGAAAATGAAGCATGTTTAAAGAACTGGATCCCATATTACATTCACAATTGCGCCTTGCGGTAATGAGCCTGCTTATTGCGGTTAAGGAGGCGGAGTTCACTTATATCCGTGAAAAAACGAATGCTACAGCAGGCAACCTGAGTGTGCAGGTGCAAAAACTGAAGGAAGCCGGCTATATTAATGTTGAAAAGCAATTCAAAGACAATTATCCCCTTACCACCTGTAAGATTACGCCCAAAGGTATAGAAGCATTTGAGGCATATGTAAAAGCCTTACAGGAATATTTACAGGCGGGGGAGTCTTAGAGATGCTGGATACTGGATGCTGGATGCTGGGTACAGGATACTGGTATTGGCCGTTTTAACATGTAGTATATAGATTAATTGAGCATCGAGCATCCCACATCCAGGAACCAATATCCAGGAATCACCATCGAGCCTCCAGTATCCACCATCGAGCCTCCAGTATATAGTATCCAACATCCAGCACCCAGATTTCCCCCACATCATACAACCTCTTGCTTACCTTTGGTGTTATACAATTACATGCAAGCAATCGTTGCCGTAAAAGGCCTTACCAAACAGTTCAAAAACCTTACAGCCGTTCAGGACCTTTCCTTTTCTGTTAATGAAGGGGATGTATATGGTTTTCTGGGGCAGAATGGTGCGGGTAAGAGCACTACCATACGCATGTTGCTTACCCTAATAAAACCTACCGAGGGAGAAATTGAAATTTTCGGAAAAAAACTGGTATCCCATCGTAATGAAATATTAGGCCAGGTTGGTGCCGTTATTGAAAAACCGGACGTTTACAAATATTTATCAGCCTACGAAAACCTTCAACTGTTTGCCAGGCTGAGTGGTGTAAAAGTATCCGAGGAAAAGTTGATGGCGCAATTAGACAAAGTTGGGTTGGTACATCGTGCAAAAGATACTGTGAAAACATTCTCGCAAGGGATGAAACAACGATTGGGAATAGCCATCGCATTGGTACACGATCCGAAACTGATTATTTTAGATGAACCCACCAATGGCCTCGACCCGCAGGGTATTGCAGATATCAGGAACCTGATCCTGCACCTGAGCCGCGACCTTAAGAAAACCGTGATCGTTTCTTCGCATTTATTAAGTGAGATAGAGCAGGTTGCCACAAGGGTACTGATTATTGATAAGGGAAGGAAAATAGTAGAAGGCAATGCACTTGAATTATTTGATCCAACACAGACCATTGTAGAGTTGCAGACTTTTGATAATGGGTATGCCTTGCAGCAATTGCAGGTGAGCGCATGGAACATTCATCTCCAACCGCAGCGTGATTCGGCTATATTAATTAAACTTGACAGGCAATTGATTCCGCAACTGCACCGCGACCTGGTAGATATGGATATACAGGTACTTTCATTGCAGCCACGGCATTCATTGGAAGATTATTTTTTACAAGTAACCTCAGGAAACCAACATGTGGACACTTATTCAAATTGAATTATTTAAGATTTTCCGCAGGCCCCGCACCTATATTGCTTTTGCAGCGATAACGGGGTTAATTGGCATCATTCAGTTTGGATTGAAATTGGACGGCGAATCTTATGTTGATTTCATGATGCGGGATATCACCTCTTCTATAACAGTAGAAGGTAAAATATTGAACGGCTACCAGGTTTGTTATATTGTTCTTCAGATATTATTAGTGCATGTGCCATTGCTTATCGCCCTGGTAGCTGCTGATATGATATCAGGAGAAGCTAATATGGGTACCCTCAGGATCATGCTGACCAAACCCATTAGCCGGACGAAATTTTTATTGGCAAAATTCATGGCCACAGTAGCGTATACTTTGTTACTGCTGGTCTGGCTGGCCATACTCGCTTTGTTTCTGAATATGATTATTTTCGGAACGGATGACCTTTTCTTAATGAAATCACAATACGTGGTTTTGTTAAAAAAAGATGATATTTTCTGGCGTTATGTATGGGCATTTGGGTTTGCCGCCCTGGCTATGACTACGGTGGCTTCGCTCGGTTTTTTGTTTTCTTTATTTGCCGAAAACTCTATCGGCCCGATTGTTGCAACAATGAGTGTGATCATATTCTTTACCATTCTCAGCACACTCAACATACCTGTCTTTAATAAGATAAAACCTTTTCTGTTTACCACACACATGATTGGCTGGAAAGAATTTTTCGATATAAAAGTTAATGATGCTAATGAAGCGATCATCGGCAGTATACAGAACCCGCAGAAAATTATTAATTCTGCATTGGTGCTGGTATTGCATATTATCGGATTTGTAACAGCAGCGATCGTGATTTTTAAACGGAAGGATGTGTTGAGTTAGTTATTCGTCTATTGTCAAAATTTAAAATATTTTACCGGATGCGCAAGATCATACTATTATTTGTTACTTGTAACTTGTCACTTGTTACCTTCTCACAAGACATGACTGCCCTGGTAATGAAGGTAAAAGCCAAACTTGACCAGGTTAACGATTACGAAGCCGATGGCCGGATGAAGACGGATG
>JAYTOS010000297.1:0-8802 GCA_043747705.1 Bacteroidota bacterium | reverse complement strand
AACGGCTAATGATGCGGTCCAGATATTCGGTGGTTACGGTTATACAAAAGATTTTCCGGTAGAGAAGTACTATCGTGACGCAAAATTGTGTACTATTGGTGAAGGAACTTCTGAGATACAGAAATTAGTCATCTCCCGTGAAGTACTTCAAGGTTAGTCTCTTTTCGATTGCTTGCTTATAGTAAAGGCCCTCTGCAAAGAGGGCTTTTTTAATAAAGGCCCATATCATATATTTCTTTAACTTTCTCGATCATTCGAAGTAACACGTGACCAAAACTAGCTGCCTACATACTTCCATACTGCTTATTATAGGCTGTGCCTTACTCTTGTTTGAAGTAAAGGGTGCCGGGCAAATCGCAAATGACGATACCCGAAAAGTAGATTCCCTTAATGAACTGGCTTTTAAACAAAAAAGATTTGATGCAGCCAAAGCATTGAACAACCTTTTTGTTGCAGAAAATATAGCTATCACCGCCGGTTACCAGAAAGGGCTGGCCACTGCTTATTTCTATGAAGCAGGCATCTTTCATCAAAATGGGTATGAGAAAAAAGCGTTGTCTGTCTATTACAAATCACTGCAGCTGTTCAAGACACTGAATGACACTTTGAACATTGCCAAAACAAGCCAGCAGATAGCCCTTTCCCTGCAATCTGATGGTAAAACGGATGAAGCGGTAAAACTGTATAATGAATCCCTCAAAGTATATACGGCGTTGAACAAACAGGAAGATATTGCCAATATAAAAAATAGTTTGGGCCAGGTTGAATTGGACTTGAAACAATTGGAGAAAGCCGGGCAACACTTTAAAGAGGCATTGGATATTTGTATTAAAGAAAAGTATTTATACGGAGAAAAAAAAGCTTACTACAACCTTGGCTTACTGGAAGCGCAACGTGAAAATTTTAAAGCCGCTGAGATTTTTTTTCAGACATCGCTTGCCAAAGACGGAATCATGAAAGACAGGTATGGGGCGGCCCTTAACCAGTTGGGGTTAGCTTCGATCCTGCTGAAACAAAACATGAGGGATGCCTCTATCGGGATGGCTAAAAACGCATATAAAAGTGCGTATACGATCTCCGCCTATAACCTGTTGAAAGAGGCAGCTACCAAAGTTGTGCAGGGGTACAGGCAAACAGGTGATATCCAAACAGCTTCGCAGTGGCAGGATTCGCTGGTTGAAATATTTAAAGCACAAATTGACAACGAAAAAGAATATGCCCTCAATTTTATTGATGTCATTAAAAGCCAGAATGCACAAAAAATAACTGCAGAAAACGAAGTGGTAAGGGCCAAGCGCGTTCAAAAAGAACAATTGCTGATCATTACTGTGGGAACATTTATTCTGATTATCGTGGCAGTGTTGGCTGTATTGGCTTTGGTTAATTATCAACGTCAAAGATTTTTTGGTAAAGAACTCAAACAAAAGAATGAGATCATTGAAAAAAATTCAGCTTCCCTCGATCTTTTGAACAAAGAGATCTCCAACCAGAACCTTTTATTGGAAACGGATAACAAAACAAAAAGTAAACTATTATCCATTATCTCGCACGACCTGCGCACACCTTTGGTGAATACGAAAGGCATATTAAACCTGGTAAACCAGGGAATGGTACCACCTCACGAAGCGGAAGATCTTTTGCAACAGCTGGAGACACAATATTTAGGAACCACTTCCTTATTGGATAATTTATTGTTCTGGATAAAAGGGCAAATGAGCGGTAAAGAAGAAGACAGGGTGAGAATAGCCTTGTATCCCCTCATAAAAAGCCTGGAAGATGAGCACCGTGTACCGCTGTTACAAAAGAAGATCCATTTTAAAAATAATGTAGACCCAGGCTTATTTATTGTTGTAGAAAAAGAAATGATACGTATCGTTTGCCGTAACCTGATTAGTAATGCGATTAAGTTCACCAATGAAAATGGATTTATAGAACTGAATTCACATATAGGGGCACATAGTGCTATTTATCTTACCGTAAAAGATTCAGGAATAGGTATGTCAAAAGAGGCTATTAAAAAAGTAAATGCGAAAGTATATTACAACACTACCGGTACTTCTTATGAAAAAGGAAGTGGTTTTGGCCTGATGTTATGCCGCGACCTGATAACCAAATACGGCGGTGAACTTATCATTGAAAGCGACCCGGGAAAGGGGAGCTCCTTCACCATCAAAATGCCGGAACAAACGAAAAATTAGTGTTGATTTCTACATCATTCAATACGGAACATACAAAATAACTCCTCAATCTTCTTTATTGCCCGCGGCAAAAATCTGGTCAACTGCCCCTCCCAGCATCGGAAATCTTTCTTTTACAAAATCAGCGATTGTTTCAATGGCTTTCTGCGCCTGCTCTGGACTTAAATTGGCTTCTTTTATCAGGCGGTCAACTAATTCGTTCATATGAATGGTTTGAAGTATATGGTAAATGGTTTGCTGTTGCAATATTAACGGCTGTGCATAAAAAAGCGGTAAGAAGTTATTCCCACCGCTGTGTCTATATAAATTATATGGAACCTTTTTAACAGAATTAGAATCAATATACGATCAGGCAACTTTTAAAGTGCTCAACCTGCTCTTTCCAAACATTTGTTCTGCATAATCGAGTGTAATGTGAAGGCTTGTAATATCGGTGCCGGGGAGTTCAAACATCGCATCGGTTAAAATACTTTCGCAAATACTGCGCAAACCGCGGGCACCGAGTTTGTATTCGAGTGCTTTCGTTACCATGAAATCTAATACCGCATCATCAATCACCAGTTCAATTCCTTCCAGCTCAAACAAGCGTGTAAATTGTTTGATGAGTGAGTTTTTAGGCTCCGTCAGGATATTTCTTAAGGTTTCAGTATCCAATGGATTTAAATGGGTAATCACCGGCAAGCGTCCCAATAACTCGGGGATCAAACCAAAACTTTTCAGGTCCTGCGCATTGATGAAATGCAGTAAATTTTTACGCTGGTGTTCCTGTTCTTCCTTATTCACGCTGAAGCCGATGGCATTGGTATTTACCCTGCGGGCAATTACTTTATCAATTCCATCAAAAGCACCACCGCAAATGAACAGGATATTCTTTGTGTCAACCTTGATCATTTTTTGTTCGGGATGTTTGCGTCCACCTTGCGGTGGTACCAGCACTTCGGTACCTTCCAGCATTTTCAATAATCCCTGTTGCACACCCTCACCACTTACATCGCGTGTAATAGAGGGGTTATCGCCTTTGCGGGCAATTTTATCCAACTCATCAACATATACAATGCCACGCTCTGCAGCGGTAACATCATAATTGCAGTTTTGCAATAAACGGGTAAGCATGCTTTCTACATCTTCACCCACATAACCGGCTTCTGTAAATACGGTTGCATCAACAATAGCGAACGGAACGTTTAATAAACGGGCAATCGTTTTCGCGAGAAGGGTTTTACCGGTACCGGTTTCACCAACCATGATGATATTGCTTTTTTCAATCTCCACATCATCGGGCTGCTGTTTATTGTTAATTCTTTTATAGTGATTGTAAACGGCGACGGATAAAACTTTTTTGGCATCATCCTGACCTATTACATATTCATCTAAGAATTTTTTGATCTCTGCCGGGCGGCGCACATTTAATTTAAAATTAGCGCTTCCATTGGCACCTTCCAGCTTGGCAGTAAGTTCCTGGGCAATGATCTCCTGGGCATGTTCTACACAATTCTCGCAGATATGGCCATCCTGACCGGCAATGAGTATTTTAACCTCATCGCGGTTACGGCCACAGAAAGAACAATGTAATTGAGATGCTTTTGCCATAATTGAATGTTCGATTGCACAAACAGCCTGACTTACAGACAGGATTTTGCAACAAATCGTTGCAAATCTATCACAGTTCAGGCTTCTGAATGTGTTTTAAGCGATAAAAGATGCTTAAAATGAGGTGTTTGGACCTATATTTTGGTTAAAACGGCATCTACAATACCATAACTAACGGCTTCTTCGGCATCCATCCAGTAATCCCGGTCGAAATCCTTTAGGATCTGGTCAACACTTTTCCCGCAGTTCTCAGCCAGTATCCTGGCCCCGAGTTCCTTGGTTTTACGTATCTGGTTGGCCTGAATTTCAATATCGGCACTGTTAGCCTGGAAATAACCGCCTAAACTTGGCTGGTGTATCATCACCTCTCCATGTGGATATACATATCTTTTTCCTTTGGTGCCGGCACTTAATAAAATAGATCCCATGCTGGCGGCTAATCCCATACAAACGGTACTTACCGGACTTTGAATCAGTTTCATGGTATCATAGATTACCATACCGCTGGTGACAACACCACCGGGACTGTTTATGTAGAATTTGATTTCTTCACCAGGTTTATCGGCATCCAGTAATAATAATTTGGTTACCAGTTCGCGGGCCGATTTATCATCAACCACACCCCATAGATAAACAGTCCTTTTCTCAAAGAATAATTTCTCCAGTTTCTTGTTCATGAAATCCGGGGCAGGATCTTTTTTATCTTCTTTCGGTTCGTTTTCTTCTTCGTTTTCGTCTTCCATCAAGTAGGGGTTCACGATATATTTTGCGTTGGTCATCTTTTATTTTTTAAGTTCTGATTTTTTTTGCGACTCGTCAGTGGTGAGCAGTCAGTGGTAGTTTCATCCACTACTCACTACTCACAAATAAAGCTTAGCTTTTCTTTTCCTTCCTTGGATTCGTAAATAACACTTCATCTATCAATCCATATTCTTTGGCTTCGGATGCCGTCATCCAAAAATCACGGTCGCTGTCCTGGGCTATAGTTTCAGGGTCTTTGCCAGTATGATGCGCTGTAATTGCATACAGTTCGAGTTTTAATTTTTTGATCTCCCTCGCGGTGATCTCAATATCACTTGCCTGTCCGCCAATGGCGCCGCTTGGTTGGTGAATCATGATACGGCTGTGTTTTAATGCAGTACGTTTTCCCGGAACACCGGCACATAATAAAATCTGGCCCATGCTCGCAGCCATACCAGTGCAAATGGTGGCTACATCCGGACTGATGAATTGCATCGTATCGTAAATACCCAACCCGGCATACACACTTCCACCTGGGCTGTTAATGTACATCTGGATATCACGGGTCCTGTCGGTACTTTCGAGGAATAATAACTGTGCGGTTACAATATTGGCCACATAATCATTGATGCCTTCGCCTAAAAAGATAATACGGTCCATCATTAAACGACTGAAAACGTCCATACTGGCTACATTCAATGGCCGCTCTTCAATGATATAAGGAGTGAGGTTGGTAAACCCCTGCTGTTGGTAATTATGTAAAGTGGCACTGCTGATGCCCCTGTGTTTTACAGCGTATTGTTCAAATTCTTTTCCAAGGTTCATGTGTTACGATTTTCGCTTTGAAGATAAGGGATTTGCTATTTCAAGAAAGATTTCTATAGTCAAATACTGTGCAAACCAGGTTTTACGCCAAGTAGTCAGGTTAGGGTTTTTGTTTATTAACCATAGTCCATGGTCCATTAACTATGGTTAATAAACAAAAAAACCGGACCCACGGTCCGGCAGTTATGTAATAGCTCCCTTTGCTGGAACTTGGGAATTAATGGTGGTGGTTGTGCAATTTTTTGGCAAAATCTTCTGCACTGATCGCTTCTTCTTTTGCGGCTACCAACCCTTCCAGATGGGTAAACAGTTTATCGGCACTGATGCGGTGATAGCTGTCTTCTACGAATTTTTTGTCCTGCATCATGCGGTTGGCATAATCGTCTACCCACTGCTGGTTATCGCCCATGGCACCTAACTGGCCACCCATGTAGCTGAATAACTGTTGTTTGGCAAAATCGCGGATATCATCGGGTAAAACCTCGATCTTGTTGTCTTCAATTAATTTACTGCTTACCAATGTCCATTTTAACTGGTTAACAAAAGTAGGGTAGTCCTTATCTGCCTCTTCGGCAGTCTTGGGTTGTTCTCCGCCTGATTGTAACCAGCGTTTTAAGAAGGCTTCCGGGAACTCCATTTTGGTATGATCTACCAGGTGATGGTAAATCTGGTCGTAAATCTGGTTACGGGCCTGTTGTGTAAAATGGCCCTCAATTTCCGCTTTTACTGCATTGCGGAAAGCATCTTCAGATTTGATCTCATTATTAGGGTAAACGCTGAGGAAGAATTCTTCATTAAGCTCAGCCCTTTCAACCAATCCTACTTTGGTGATCAATAATTTAAAATATTTATCACCATCTTCTTTGGTTAAACCAAGGTCTGCAAGAATGGCTTCTTTTTCTTTGTCTTCAAAAGCCTTGCTCAATTGTAAAACAATGGTGTCGTCTTTTTTCTTACCAATCAGATTCTTGCGAAAACTTTCTTCAAAATATTTAACTAATAATGAATTGTCTTTGCTGATGCCGGATTCCACTTCATAACCTTCTGCATCGCTTTCAATAAATTTTATATTCAGCACATTGTCATCGCCGGTTACTGCTTCGGGTTCGGTCATTTTACCGTTGCGTATTTGTAAGCGTTCTACTTCTTCCTGCACCATCTCATCGGTTACTGTTATGGCGAAGCGGGTAACATGAATGTCTTTCGGATCAATAGCGAATGCCGGTTTTAATCCGATCTCAAAATTAAAAGAATAATCTACGGGCTTATTCATGTCAAGTTTGCTGGCATCATTCTCCAAAGGAAGGGGCTGGGCAAAAATGTCTAATTTTTCTTTGTTCAGGTAGCTGTTTAATTCGGATTCTACTTTGCGCAATACTTCATCACTGAAAACGCCCTGGCCATACATTTTTTTTACGAGCCCGGATGGAACCATTCCTTTTCTAAAGCCGGGGATATTGGCTGTTTTCGCATATTTCTTAAGGCTTTGTTCAAAGCCATTATAATAATCTTCTTTGCTCAACTGTACGGTGAGCTTATCATTCAGTAAACCGATGTTCTCTCTTGTAACAGACGCCATGTGTATAATTTTTAAATCTTAAAATTGGGGCTGCAAAGGTAAGGGATTGATACAAAAGGAAGTAAGGAATTTAGAAATATCGTTAACAGGAGGCAGAATTCGGTAACTGATTTTTGGGGGCTTAATTTTTAAATAAATGATTGATTATCAAATAAATGTAAATAATCATAATCAGGACAAATATTTTTTTCGATAGCGCAATTCAAATTTTCGCCAATTAAGCGGCCTATTTACATTTCCGAAATTATTGTAGTAAGGGATAAGCTCGAAAAAATATAATTGTGTCATCAGGTAAAAGCCGGCTTAATGGCAAATCCTTACTTATATACTTGTGCAGTAAGCCGGTGGTAAAGGTTTCAGATATAATGATAAACCTGCATGTTACAAAGCAAACCGGATATTTGTTTTTGATGAGTATCTGAAATTATTTGAAGGATAACATTTTAAGACCGTTGTATGCCATTATAATCAGTTCAGGATCTAATACAACGCTCAGACTAAAATAGCAGAATCAGTGTCATATGAAAAAAGAAAAATGATGTCTGGTTGCGAGTTGCTTATTCGATAATAGACCTGTCTATCATTTATTGTATCTGTAGTCTATTTCATTTTTTTATGGGAGTGTAAATTAAACTGTGTCAAGGTCATCTTTCCCCACCCCCTGTTCCGGCCTATGCCGGAACAGGGGGTGGGGAAAATTTTATAAAATCGCGGCGAGCCTCTCCTCGAACAAGATGCTTAACTGCTGCATGGTAAGCCCCCAGTTTTGCAAAGGCATTGTCCATTTCTCTGCTACACGCTGCGATGCCAGGTACACCAGTTTGAGTAATGCCATGTCGTTGGTAAATGCTACTTTCGTTTTAGTGACTTTTCGGATCTGCCGGTGAAAGCCTTCGATTGTATTTGTCGTATAAATTAGTCTTCGTATATCCGCCGCATACTTAAAAAATGTACTCAGCTTATGCCAGTTATTACGCCAGGACTTTATAACGATCGGATATTTTTTACCCCATTTTTCTTCTAACGCATTCAGTTGATCTTCGGCCAGTTCTTTATTCGTCGCCCTGTAAATCAGTTTCACATCCGCTATAACAGCCTTGACATCTTTACTGGCTGCATATTTGATCGTATTACGTACCTGGTGAACGATACAACTTTGTACTTCTGTTTTAGGATAAATACTGCCAATAGCTTCCTCAAAACCACCGAGATTATCAATACAGGCAATCAATATATCTTTTACACCCCGTTGCTGCAGATCTGTTAATACAGACAACCAGAACCTGGACAGCAACGGACGTAAGTGGTAATAATATTTCAGGCGTACAGACCATCAAAGTACAGGATATAAACAAACCTGTGATAGTTACCTGCCCCTCGAATGTAACGCAGTGTAATGATCAGGCGGGTAATATCCGGAGTTTCACTTTTGTAGCTACGGATAATTGCAGCCCCTTAACCACGACCCATTCAATTACGGCACCTAATGGATCAATTGTAAATGGATCAGGCAATACAATTACCACAGGTTTTGCTATTGGTACAAGTACGATCAACTGGACGGTGAAAGATGTATCGGGTAACACGAATAGCTGCAGTACCGTAGTAGTTGTGAAACAATTACCTGATTTTACTATCAGTTCAGTTCCCACAAGCAGTGTATATACGGGTGGTAATAACAACAACCTGTATTTAGGATATGGTGCACAAAGCACAAAACTACAGGTAACACATACAGCTATTAGCGGAAATGAGTTGCTCACGTATACATATTTATGGAGCGGAAACCTTAATGGAACCAGTATGCTGAGTAGTACAACAAGTATAGCACCAATATTCACACCAACAACACCTGGCTATTATACATTT
>JAYTOS010000296.1:0-1958 GCA_043747705.1 Bacteroidota bacterium | reverse complement strand
TTCAACCCGAAAGTTTTTTATCTCGGCTCCCGATACAAAAGACTTACCCATGTTGGTATGACCTATAAGGTAGGATATGCAATTTTTCTTTAATACGATTTGTTCAATTTCACGATAATATGCAGGATTATCAGCCATACCACTTTTCTTAATTTCAAGTTCTGCTAAGGCATCTTTATATTCCTGCAAGCGGTCTTCGTATGCTTTGATTATGGCATTATACGTTTGAAGCTGCCATGCAGTAAAAACATCTTCTTTCCTTAGTAATTCAAGAGTTATAGTAACAATCGCCCCATTAATGCCTATAAATTGGATTGAAACTGGAATTGATTCTGTATAAAATTCGAGGTCGGTGGTTTCATTATCTTCTAAAAACATTTGCTTAATAATTTCCCCACACCAATATTGTCGGGTATTATCAGCTACTGAAATATAGTAACGGCTCCAACTCAAATCAGGCTTTTTAGTTACAACTGTTTCACCCATAGCAGCCACATAGGCTTTTCTCAACCCATATCCTTCTGGTAAAATTATTTGGTCAGTAATCCCTTTTGTTCCTTCATACCAAGGTTTGCCATCATCTGGAGTTCTATGTAAATCGTCAGCATAAAGTGGACCGATCATAAGCGAATATAAGAGAGTGTTTCCAAGAAAACAATAAATTTGAATAAGATGGAAACCAATAAAAAGCAAAAGACGGAGAACTACATAAAAGAGATCCGCAGAAAAACCAGGAGAATCTTTTCTTCTGAACAGAAGATTACCATTGTAATGGAAGCACAAAGAGCCGAGATATCTGTGGCAGAGCTGTGCAGGAAGTATTCCATTCATGAAACACAGTTTTACAAATGGAACAAGGAGTTTATGGAAGCCGGGAAGAAACGCTTGGCCGGAGATACTACCAGAGAGGCTACAAGTGATGAGGTAAAAGAGCTTAAGGCGGAGAATTTACGCCTAAAGGAAACCGTAGCTGATTTGGTTTTACGATATGATATTGTAAAAAAAAGCTTGTCCATAATGGATTAACAGAGAAATTTAGAAAGTATATGCGATTTACAGCTTCGGAGAAACAAGAGATCATTCACATGGTGGTTCGTTCAGAACTGGGTGTGAACAGAACTCTTATGAAGATTGGCATCAATAAAAGTACTTTTTATGCATGGTACAAGGCCTATTCTGACCATGGCATTGATGGATTGGAGCCAAGCAAACGTGTAGGCAGGCGACAGTGGAACAGCATTCCGCAGGAAGAGAAGAATCTGGTTGTAGAGTTGGCATTGGATTATCCCCATTTATCTTCAAGAGAACTTGCATGGAAGTTGACAGATGAGCAGCAAATATTTATTTCAGAATCCAGTGTTTACCGGATTTTAAAGTCTAGAGGATTAATTACAACTCCGTCTCATATTTTTATGTCCGCAGGAGATGAATTTACCAATAAAACCGGCTTTGTGCATCAAATGTGGCAAACAGATTTTACCTACTTTAAAATACTGGGATGGGGTTGGTATTACTTAAGTACCGTACTCGATGATTACAGCCGTTTTATTGTTCATTGGGAGCTATGTGAAGGCATGAAGGTGCAGGATGTAAAGAGAACGGTTGACAGAGCCATTGCAAAAGCCAAAATCAAAACCAAGCTAAGACCGAGGCTATTATCAGACAACGGATCATGCTACATTGCCGGTGAATTGAAAGAATATTTAAAGAAAACTTATGAGATGGACCAGGTTCATGGCAGGCCATTGCATCCGCAAACACAGGGAAAAATAGAACGATACCACAGAACCATGAAAAATGTTGTGAAATTGGACAACTATTATCGGCCTGAAGAATTGGAAGCAGCTTTGGATAAATTTGTTTTAATCTACAATAATGAAAGGTATCATGAATCTCTGCAAAACCTTACCCCTGCTGATGTTTATTATGGTCGGGGAGAACTCATTTTAATGGAACGC
>JAYTOS010000295.1:0-2684 GCA_043747705.1 Bacteroidota bacterium | reverse complement strand
ATGGCTGTTGCGAAAGAAGAGATCTTTGGCCCGGTAATCAGCATCATGCGTACCGATACGGTTGATGAGGCATTGGCTATTGAAAATGCCAACCCCTATGGTAATGCGGCCAGCGTATTTACACAGAATGGTGGTATGGCCCGATATATTATTGACCGTGCCAGTGCAGGTATGATTGGTGTGAATGTAGGTGTACCCGTTCCGCGAGAACCTTTTTCTTTTGGAGGATGGAATGAAAGTAAATTCGGTGTGGGCGATATTACCGGAAAAAGTTCCATTGAGTTCTGGACAAAACTGAAAAAGAGCACCACTAAATGGAACCCTGAAGCAGGTGTAAACTGGATGAGTTAAGTATTATTATTTTGAATGTTACATTTTAAATGTTGAATGATGCTGTTCCATTTAAAATTCAACATTCAGCATTCAACATAAAAAAAAGTTATGGAAACAAAATCAATATCAGAAGCGCAAGAGATTATCCGGGATAACATGGATTACACGTTATTCTCCTGGAGTAAGCAAAAAGGTATCGCCCCTATTGCCGTTAAATATGGAGAAGGGGTTTACTTATATGATTATGATGATAAACGCTATCTCGATTTTTCATCGGGATTGATGAACGTGAATATTGGTCACGGTAACCAGCGCATTACCGATGCAGTGGTAAAGCAAATGCAGGAGATCAGTTATGTTACCCCGAGTTGTGTAACGAAAGTGCGTGGCGATCTGGGAAAGAAACTGGCAGAGATATCTCCCGGCAACCTTACTAAAACTTTATTTACTGTTTGCGGTGCCACAGCGATTGAGAATGCCATTAAGCTGGCAAGGTTATATACCGGCAGGCATAAAATCATAACAAAATACCGTGCTTTTCATGGTTCTTCCTATGGTGCCATGAGTGCAGGGGGCGATCCACGTAAATTACCTGCCGATGCGCAACAGGCGCCCAATTTTGTGCATGTAGAAGATCCGTTTTGTTATCGCTGCCCGTTTGGTCAGGAGTTTGGTAAATGCCAATACGAATGTGTGAGCCATATTCAACGTGTAATAGAGTTTGAAGGGCCCGAAAATGTGGCGGCCATTTTAATGGAAGGCGAAAGTGGTTCAAGTGGCTGTATCAAATACCCACCTGATTATTTTAAAAAATTACGGGCTATCTGTGATAAATATGGTATCCTGTTAATTGCGGATGAGGTTATGAGCGGTTTTGGCCGTACCGGTAAATGGTTTGGTATAGATAACCATGGTGTGGTGCCGGATATGATTGCTACTGCAAAAGGACTTACATCAGGCTACCTGCCATTTGGGGCATTAATTGTTAGTGATACGATTGCTACCTATTATGATGATAAGGTGTTGTGGTTAGGGTTGACTTATTCTGCACATCCGGTGGGCTGTGCAGCGGCGTTAGAAACCCTGAAGATTTATGAAGATGATAACCTGATAGCGAATGCGGCAGCTATGGGAAAATATATTGAGAAGCGGGTTGAAGAAATGAAAGTACAACACCCAAGTATCGGTGATTTCAGGAATACAGGCTTGTTGGGTTGTATAGAATTGGTAAAGAACAGGGATACTAAAGAACCCATGGCACCCTTCAATGCCAGGCCGGATGAAATGGTGATTATGAATAAAGTTGCCGCAAAAATTAAAGAACTGGGTATGTACACTTTTGTGCGCTGGAATTACATTTTTATCGCACCACCATTAATTATTACCAAAGAACAGATTGATGAAGGATTAGAAATTATCAGTGAAGCAATTGCCATTGCAGATAGCTATGTTGTATAATTATTTATTTTGAATGTTGAATTTTAAATGTTGAATGAAACTTTCCCATTTAAAATTCAACATTCAACATTCAAAATAAACGAATGAACCAAACCAACGCAAACTCACTGTACAGCGAGGACCTGGCACCCATACCGCAAAACAAGCGGACATGGAATACCTGGAACTATGCTGCCTTATGGATCAGTATGAGTTTGTGTATACCCACGTATATGTTGGCCAGTTCATTAATTGAAGGAGGCATGAATTGGTGGCAGGCTATACTTACCATTTTTTTAGGTAATATGGTTGTATTGGTACCCATGCTATTAAATGGTCATGCAGGTGCTAAATATGGCATCCCCTTCCCGGTTTTTGCCAGGGCGAGTTTTGGAACCAAAGGAGCAAATATTCCTGCCATGCTGCGGGCAGTAGTAGCCTGCGGCTGGTTTGGCATTCAAACATGGATTGGTGGATTTGCCATCTACCAGATGTTACGTTTATGGATCCCTGCATTGGAAACACTGCCCCGGATTTTTCCAACCGGCTGGGGATTGCAAACGGGACCGGCTATTACGTTTATTTTATTCTGGCTTTTGAATATGTATATGGTGTATTTAGGTGTTGAGAGTATTAAAAAATTATTGGTGTTCAAAGCATTCTTTTTACCCATTGCTGCATTGGCATTATTGTTTTGGGCCATTAATGCAGGACATGGATTAGGACCCATCTTACAACAACCTTCAAAATTTGTTACCACTGCTGGCTTCTTCGCTTTCTTTTTTCCTGCATTAACAGGCATGGTTGGATTTTGGGCAACACTATCTCTGAACATTCCCGATTTTACGCGGTATGCTAAAAGTCAGAAAGCACAGATAACAGGCCAGGCAATCGCCTTACCGAGTTCTATGACC
>JAYTOS010000294.1:0-5242 GCA_043747705.1 Bacteroidota bacterium | reverse complement strand
GATATCATTTTTGATGGCGCAGATCACTGTTTTCTCTGCATAATTACTGCCGGTAAGTTTTTTCAAGCCTCCAAAAATAATCGGGTGGTGTGCCACCACCAGGTTACAACCTTTGTTTTTGGCTTCCAGTATCACTTCTTCCGTAGCGTCCAGTGTGCAGAGAATGCCGGTACAATTCCAGTCAGGCCTTCCAGTTAATAAGCCGGCGTTATCGTAACTTTCCTGCATGGATAAGGGTGCTTTGGTCTCTAATGCCTGTATAACATCACTTATCTGCATAGTTCAATTTGTTTAAGACCGGCGATTAACCGGGCATCTAAAAATAACGCAAAACCCGAAACACAAAACCCAAAATTTACCACTCATTCTATATTTGTTGCTATGACAGGTGCAAACTTTCTTTTTTATAATGGTAAAATAAGTAAAGCAGATAAGCTGTTAATATCACCCGATAACCGCTCGTTCCGCTATGGGGATGGTTTTTTTGAAACGATTAAAGTAGTCAACGGAAAAATCATTTTGGCCGACTACCATATGGAACGGTTGTTCTCCTCCCTGGATCTATTGCAGTTTCAGCACCCTAATTATTTTACGCCGGAATATGTGAAAGAAAATATCCTGGCACTGGCCAAAAAAAACCACCACGATAAACTTGCCAGGGTAAGGTTAACGGTATTCAGGGGCGAAGGTGGGCTGTATGATGTAACGAATCATTTTCCCAACCATTTAATACAAACATGGGAGCTGAACCCGGTTAATACAATTTTAAATGAAAATGGGCTGGTGCTGGGTATTTATAAAGATGCACGAAAGGTCTGCGACCATTTTTCTCATTTGAAAAGCAATAATTTTCTTTCTTATGCTATGGCAGCTTTATGGGCTAAAGAAAATAAACTGAATGATGCGATCCTGCTGAACCCTTACGATCGTTTGGCAGATGCTTCTATTGCCAATGTATTTATAGTGAAGGATGGCGTGATAAAAACACCCGCCTTAACAGAAGGTGCTGTAAATGGCGTTATGCGCAAACATTTGCTGAAATCTTTACGCGAAGAAAATATGCCTGTTGAAGAAACCCAGTTGCAGGTGGAAGATATTTTGCAGGCTTCTGAATTATTTCTTACCAATGCGATCTATGGCATACGCTGGGTGAAACAATTGGGAGAGAGTGGTTATACCAACCAGCTATCCTCTTTGCTTCATAAAAAAATGATACGTCCCTTGCTGTAACCGGAACCTTTGCAGCAGGTTAACAAAGATTTTTTATGTAATACGTGTTAAAAAATAAACTTTTTATGTAAAAAGATGTTTCCCTACGTAAGTAACCAGCAAACGATGAAGCCCAAAGTAAATATTATATGGTTCAGAAGGGATTTGCGTTTGACTGATAATGCAGCATTGTACCATGCATTAAAAAGTAATAATCCTGTTGTACCCATTTTTATCTTTGACCGGAATATCCTGGACAAATTGGATGATAAGTTGGACAGGCGCGTTGAATTTATCCACGCTGCTTTGCAGGAAATGCAGGAACAGCTGGCTGCAATGGGTAGTACGCTGGAAGTGTATTATGGTTTTCCTGAAGAGGTACACCAGATACTTTCAAAAAAATATACAATAGAGAAAGTCTTCACTAACCACGATTATGAACCTTATGCACTGGAGCGTGAAGCTATGATTGAAAAATTGTTACATTCAAAAAATGTAACGCTGCATACGTTTAAAGACCAGGTGATTTTTGAAAAAGAAGAAGTGGTAAAAGACGACGGCAAACCCTACACTATATTTACACCCTATTCAAATAAATGGAAAGCGAGGCTAACGGCCTTTCATTTGAAATCTTACCAGACAGAAAAATATTTTTCTAATTTATACCGTCAAACAGTTAACAAAATTCCTTCTCTGAAAAGTATGGGTTTTCAAAAGGGTGATCAGCCTTTCCCTTCCAAACAGTTGAAGGATGCGGTTATCAGTCAGTATACCCAGAAACGAAATTTTCCTTCATTACAAAATGGCACTTCTAAAATGGGTGTGCATTTACGTTTTGGCACCATCAGCATCCGCGAACTGGCACAAAGGGCAAAATTGTTAAACGAGACTTATTTAAATGAATTGATCTGGCGCGATTTTTACCATGCCATCTTATGGCATTTTCCAAAAGTAGGTAAAGGAAAAAGTTTTAAGCCTGCGTATGAAATGATCGAATGGCGGAATAATGAAGAAGAATTTCAAAAATGGTGCGATGGCAACACCGGTTACCCGATTGTTGATGCAGGTATGCGTGAACTGAATGCCACCGGTTTTATGCATAACCGTGTACGAATGATAGTGGCTTCTTTTTTAACCAAACATTTGCTGATCGACTGGCGTTGGGGCGAAGCTTATTTTGCGCAAAAATTATTGGACTTTGATCTCGCTGCCAACAATGGTGGCTGGCAATGGGCCAGCAGTAGCGGATGTGATGCGGCACCGTATTTCCGGGTATTTAACCCCAGTTTACAAACAGAAAAATTTGATAAGGATCTCAAGTACATCAAAAAATGGGTACCTGAGTTTCAGGAATTCAGTTATCCTAAACCCATTGTAGTGCATGAAGTAGCGAGGAAGCGGGTGCTGGAAGTGTATGCGAAGGCATTGAAATGATCAATAAAATATTTTTAGCAGCCGGCCCGTATTTTTCAATCTGTGCATTTGCCACTATTTTTTTATGGGATAAAAACTGCAGCCTCGTCAATCATCTGCGAGGCGTTCAAGTTCTGGTATACAGTTAATAATTTTATTACTGCCTTTTTTCCGTCCTCACCAAGGGCTAACGAATAATTGTTTACATACAAGTCAATATGCCGGCGCATAACAGATTCATCCATTTCCTGTGAATGCTCGCGAACATACTCCGTTAATTCCGGATACTTCTCAAATGCATATTCCAGGCTTTTTTTAATCAGGCGGTCAACCTTTTGTTGAACGGATTGATCAAAAGAACGTTTCATTACAATACCACCTAAGGGTATCGGCACTTTGATAGTTTCTTCCCAATATTCGCCAAGGTCCATGACTTTCACCAACCCTTTCTGCTGATAAGTAAACCGGTTTTCATGAATGATCACTCCTGCATCAACCTCGCCACTCAATACAGCTTCTTCAATTTCATGGAAAACCATGAACACTTTATTTTTCGCTTCTGGAAATGCCAATGAAAAAAGCAAATGTGCCGTGGTGTTTATGCCGGGAACAGCGATACGCATCGCGTTCACTTCATTCATACTTTTTACTTCGTGCTTCGTAATTAAAAGGGGTCCCACACCCTTACCTAAAGCACCGCCGCTATTTAAAACAAGGTATTTATCCAACACCAATGGCAATACGCCATAACTGATTTTGGAAATATCAAGCCTGCTTGCTTTGGCCCATTCGTTAAGCGTTTGCACATCTTCCAATACAACATCGAATTCAAACCCTTCGGTATCTATTTTATGGTTTACCAATGCATCGAATATGAAAGTATCATTAGGACAGGGGGAGAAGCCGAGGGTGAGTTTCATGGGGGAGTTGTGAATGGTGAATGGTGAGTTGGGGCTGTAAAGCTACTCACTACTCCCTATTCACAACTCACTTAATCTTATACAACCTGTCAACATACTTCAACAGTGCCTGGTTCAAGTGATCAATGGCTTCTTTCATTTTCCAGTTGGCTTTATTTCTTTCGCCAATATAGTTGGAGATGGCCCTGATCTGTATAAAAGGGATATTCGTTTCACGGCACACATAATGTAAGGCGGCACCTTCCATACTCTCTGTTACCGGGCTGTATTTTTTTATCAGTTGCTGGATCCTTTCTTTATTGGTAGAAATTTCATTGATGGTGATGGCATTTACTTCGGGTAATTTGAGGAGATTGAATTTTGGCAACCATGTATTCGGCAACTTTCTTCTTTCAAAAGGATGGTAACTGCTTTTTTCGAGTTTGAGGTCAAAAATATCTTTCCATTTACCATCTTCTTCAACACCCATATCTGCCAGAGACTCTTCATTGATTACCACTACTTTTCCTAAAGCCATTGAAGTATCAAAACAGCCGGCAATACCTGCCTGGATAATAAGGTCGGGGTTTTCTTCCATAACCAGCTTGGTAAGCGAAACAGCTGTTGCGAGCATACCTACACCGGTTTGGTGAAATTGTACTTTAAAACGATTGCTTTCGCTTGTATAAAGGTTATTCATCTCCAGGAAAGAGGGCATCCATTCTGCAACAGTGGCGGCTGTAATAATCACTCGCATGGGGCAAAGGTGGGTAAAAAGTCTGACAGTCGGAGAAGTCGGGAAAGCCGAAAACAAAACAGGTTCCTTCTTCCGGACTCCTGACTTTCAGACGCAAATCTTACCTTTGCCGAAATTTTTGAGGAGAATGGTGTATTTAACCAGGCAGGAGCATTTTAACGCTGCCCATAAGTTGTTTAATCCCAAATGGGATAAGGAGCAGAACGAAGCTGTTTTCGGGGTATGTGCGAATGAAAACTGGCATGGGCATAATTATGACCTGTATGTAACCATTAAAGGCGAACCAAACCCTGATACAGGTTTTCTGTATGATGTGAAAAAATTAAGCCAGCTGATCAAAAAAATGGTAGTAGACAGGCTGGACCATAAAAATCTGAACCTGGATGTGGACTTTATGAAAGACCAGATGTGCAGCACCGAGAACCTGGCCATCGCTATCTGGCAGCAACTGGCCCCACATTTACCTTCTGAAGTAAGCCTGCACTGTATTAAGTTATACGAGACCTCCAGGATATATGTTGAGTATTTCGGCAATTGAGTGCCTGTAATTCTTTTTTTATTTTTCGGAAGGTTTTTGTTTCACAATCGTGATTGGTTACGGTGGGGAAACTGAACAACGGTCCTTTTTTTCATTCTTTTTAAACAAAAGAAAGATAAACAGGGTTATTAGTATCGTATGTAACTTTATGCAGGAAAGGATATTCAAGCTCAGTTATCAATTTCAGGGCCCCTATAATGCCAGGCCACTTGATCAGCACACTTCTGAAACAGTGCCCGGCAGTTGATAACAGAACCACTTGAAAAATTAGTTTTTAAAATAAGCTTATCTGGTTGCTTCAGTTGAAGTGTGCGACGCAACAGGAGATGAGAAATGAACTGATAGCTGGTAACATACTTCAACTATTGAAATTGAATAAATGAATAATAAAGTAGCTGTTTACCGGAAAGAACATTTTAATGCGGC